>JAHBXR010000006.1 GCA_019636335.1 Pirellulales bacterium | reverse complement strand
AATCCCCCTACCTATAGGTGCCGCAGCTATCGCGACGCGCACGCGAAAAATATCGAATCGCGAAAAACTTTTCTTTTTCGCCAGTCGCGGCCCTGGTCCACCGTTTGCCGCCCGTCACCGGCCGGCAAAAGTCGTTGCTTGCCGCGTGGCGGATGAGCATAATCGCCTCGTTCGCGATCCGCGCGGAATGGTTCGACTTCACTTCCTTAGGGGCTGTATGTGACCACGCCACCTGTCACCGGGCGTTCGCCCGACTCACATGCCAGACTGCTGGCCGCCGCTCGCGCAGGTTCCGCCGAGGCCCTGGGCCAAATGCTCCAAGGCTGCCGCGCCTATCTGCTCATGACCGCGCAGCGCGAGTTGCGCTCCGATCTGCGCGTGAAAGTCTCGGCCTCGGACCTGGTGCAAGAGACCTTCGCCGACGCTCACCGCGGGATCGTGGGCTTTCAAGGGACCACGCCCCAGGAGTTCGCCGGCTGGCTGCGCGGCATCCTGGCGAACAAACTCGCTCACGCGCGGCGCCGCTACCTGGCCACGGCGCAGCGCGATCTCCGCCGCGAGGCGCCCCCCGGCGACGAGAGCGCGCTCGAGAACCTGGTCGATCTGGTCAGCGAAGGAAAAACGGCGAGCCACTTGCTCGTGCGTGACGAAGATCGGCAAGCCGTTCAGCAGGCCATGTCGCGGCTGCCGGCCCACTACCGGCAAGTCATCCAGTTACGCAATTACGACCTGCTGCCGTTCGAAGAGATCGGGCACGCCATGGACCGCACAACGGGGCAGACGCGGGCGCTCTGGCTCCGGGCAATCCAACGCTTGACGAAGGAACTGCATGGACACGACCAATCGTGACGACGACACGCCGCCGAGCCAACCTTCGGCACATCGAGCTTCGGCGAATCCAGAATCGGCGCCGCAAGAGTCGGCGCTGGCCGAGTTGCTGGTGACCTATCACCAATACCTCATCGATCAATCGTGGCAAGGGAGCCGCGCGCCGCTGCCGGACGCCACGATGCAGCCCCGCGTCACGAATGGCGAGGCCGAGACCCCCCAACCTTCGAACCCGGCCGACTCATCGCTCGACGACTCGCTGGTGACCGATCCGGAGCTGGCCCAGAAGTTGGCCGAGTTGGAAGATTGCCTCTGGCAATTGGAGCTCCATCGCCGTGCCAAGGCAGCGCCACCTGCGATCGACGGACAAGATGCGGCGGTGCAAGAGAGTAAAGAGCCCTCCGCTCACACACCAGCCTTGTTTGATCTGGCTGGCAAGCGCATCGGCCGATTCGAGCTCTTGCGCGAGCTAGGACGCGGCGGGCTGGGCGTCGTCTTCCTGGCGCGCGATCCGGTCCTCAAGCGATTGGTGGCGCTCAAGGTTCCGCGTGGCGATTCGCTGCCCGGCGCCGAAGCCAGGGAACGCTTCCAGCGCGAGGCCCAGGCGGCGGCACGCTTGACGCACCCCCACATCGTGCCGGTCTTCGAGATCGGCGAAGTCGGGCCGCTTTCCTTCATCGCCGCGGCCTACGTGCCGGGCCAGAGTCTCGCCGAGTGGCTCCGCGAGCGAACTTCTGCGGTGCCGATCGAGGAGGCGGCTCGCCTGGTAGCCGATCTGGCCGATGCGATGCAGTACGCGCACGCGCAGGGTGTGCTCCATCGCGATCTGAAGCCGGCAAACGTGCTGCTCGAGTCGTCCACGAATGAAACAACGTTTCAGGTTGGCGAAACGGCGTCGGCCCCGGCTCTCTCGGGCAAGATCACCGATTTCGGACTCGCGAAGCTGCTCGACCAGGTCGGCCACGACACGCGGTCGGGGGTGATCGTGGGGACGCCCGCCTATATGTCCCCCGAGCAGGCCGAGGGGCTGGTGAACGAGCTTGGCCCGGCGACCGACATCTATTCGCTCGGCGTGATCCTGTTTGAACTGCTCGCGGGGGAGCCGCCGTTCCGCGGCAAGTCGGACGCGGCCACGCTGGCGCGAGTTGTGCAAGGCAAGACACTGTCGTTGCGAGCCGTCCGCGCCGACGTGCCACGCGACCTCGAAGCGATCTGCCTCAAATGCTTGGAGCAGAAGCCGGGTGATCGCTATACAACCGCCGGCGAACTGGCCGACGACCTGCGCAGATTCTGCTGGGGTGAAGCAACGTCGGCGCGACCGCTAACGGCCGGACAGCGCCTGGCGCGGTGGACGCGACAGAACCCGGTCGTGGCAACCCTATCGGCCCTGTCGATCGTTTTGCTATTGAGCGTCGCGACAATCTCCACGGTGGCGGCACTGCGCATCCGCACGGCGCGCGATGAGGCTCAGCAAACGGCCATCGCCGAACGCGAAGCGCGAGAACAAGCCGATCGCGCCCTGTTGGCCGAGCAAGAAGCCGTGCGCAAGGCACAACAGGCGGAAACAGCTGCCACAGAAGCACGCACCTTGGCCGAACAACAAGCAAAAAATGCCACGCAGATATCGAGCATGCTGGAAGAGCTCTTCACGACAGCCGACCCTTTGGGGATGGCCAAGCTCGGCTTCCGCAGGGCCGACGAAGTTGGCATGGACTTGCCACTGAGCGAATTGCTGAAACGTGGAGCCGAACGATCGCGAGAGAATCTCGCAGACCAACCCTTGGTGTTGGCCGCCATGCTCGACACCCTGGGGAATGTCTACAGCAATCTCGGGCAGGTGAAAGAAGCAGAGCCGCTCATTCAGGATGCCTACAACTTGCGGATGCAGCACGGAGCCAGTGACGCCGACATGGCCACCAGCAAACTGCATTTGGGCGTGCTACGACACTGGCAAGGCAGTCTTGACGAAGGAGAGCCACTGTTGCGAGACGCCTTCGAAGCGAGAAAGAGGATTTACGGAGTCGATGCGCTTGCCGTAGCAGATGCAGAATTCTCCCTGGCGTGGCTGATGGCGATGAAAGCCAATTACTTTCACTTTGACCAACGCGGTGACTATTTCAGGGAAGTAGATCGGCTTTGGGAGGACGTGTATCGAATCCGGCGCGCCAAGTTAGGGGCAGAGGACGGTAACGTAGGCTTTGTCTTGATGGCGCGAGCATCGTCCCTACTCGCACGAGGAGATGGGAACTCCGCACAACAAATGATGCTTGAAGCGACGCAGATACTGATGCAGCAGGAAGGTGGAGATCGTATTTCCTTGCTGATCGCGGATTCGCTGCGAGCACAATTGTTAGTAAAGCAGGGCAATCCATCCGGTGCGTTGGCAGTATATGAAAGGACGCTTCCGCAAATGCGCGAAATACTTGGACGCAGTCATTTTTTGGTATTTGCGGTTGCAATGGAGACTGCCAGACTTCGTTTAGAGTTGGGGCGACGACAAGAAAGTGAGGCCCTGTTTCGCGAAACAATAGCGAATATCTACGAGGTGATACCTAATGGCAGTCCACTATTGATGGAACCGCTGGGGCAAGCTGCGTCCAATGCGCTTCATTGGGGTGAGGTCGACCTCGCTGAGGAATACTATCGCCAAGAGTTTGAATTGCGACGAAGGTTCGAGGGTGAAGAAGCAGCCAGGCACGAGCCTTTCATAATGGCGTCGGTCTACATCATCGCCGGCCGATTCGACGATGCTTCTAAGCTATTACGAGAGCATCCGATGTCTGTGGAAGAAGCATCGAGGAACCCAAATGCGGCGCACCAATTTTCGCTGTGTGTACACAGCCAAATGGAGTTGGTGCACTGCTTGGGCAACCTCGACAACGCAGTTATTCTGGCACCACAACTCGCAGCACTCGATATTCCAGAGGGGCCTCACACTGCTCACGTGGTGTATTTGAAGCATAAACTGCACCCGCAAGTAGCCAATGAGCATCTGTTGACAGACACGACTGGACCAGTCGAGGAATGGTTGACCGCCTTCTCCCCAAAGTATCACGATCCTTGGAAGCGAGTAGTCCTGGCCAAGATACTCGTTGATAAAGGACTACACGACAGAATCGACGACGCCTATACCAGGATATTAAACGATCTGCAGGGCTCACCTACGCCGACCCTTTGGCTTGTCGCTCATGCCGAAAGCGTCATGGGTGAACTGCGTGCCGCCCAAGGAAGGAATGAGGAAGCCGAACGACTGTTATTGAGCGGCCTGGCGAACCTGCGCAAGTCGCGCGGCGAACACCACTGGCTGACTCGCGAAGCCGCCTCGGCGCTTGTGACGTTCTACAAGAACACCGGCCGCGAGGCCGAGACGGTTTCCTACGAACCGCTCTTGCAGGTTCCGCAACTCGCATTTGCGGTGGAGTTCAAGCCGCAAGGAAGTCCCTTGTTCGATATCGAGACATTGGCATGGGTTTCCGAAACACAGGGCGACTTTAATAGAGCCGAAGAATTGTATCGGAAGCATGCCCGTATGCGTCTGGCTGCCGGGGCGAGGAATACAATCTGGGAAAACCTTTCCATTGCCAGAACATACATCTATTCCGGGCGATTCGACGAGGCCGTCGCCTTGATGAGAGAAAACAAAGTTACCGAACAGGATGTTGTTGATGGCGTCGCGACGGGTAGTGCATCATTCCTTCTGTAAACGCGTGGCAGCCAGCATTGCTGTCATTTGCGCGTGAAGTGATCTTGGAAAGGGCGGGCCATACGCGGTTTTCTTTGGGAATTACCACATTTCCAAGGAGACACGCCCATGACCCACCGCGATCATCGTAACCGCCTCGACTTCGAGACCCAAGCCGACTCCGATTCGCCGGGCAGCTTCCACGAGCTGCTTGAGTTGCTTGTCGACCACGGCTTCGACGGCATGGCTCAGGCGATGCAGACGCTGTTGAATGAAGCCATGAAGCTTGAACGCAGCCAGGCGCTGGGCGCGCAGCCCTACGAGCGCACGCCTGACCGCCGCGGCTATGCCAACGGTTTCAAGGCCAAGTCGCTCCGCACCCGCCTGGGCACGCTCGAGCTGGCCGTGCCCCAGGCGCGCGGCATCGAGTTCTATCCGTCGGCTTTGGAGCGTGGCACGCGGAGCGAACGCGCGTTGGCCGCGGCGGTCGCCGAGATGTATCTCCAAGGGGTCTCGACGCGGAAGGTGACCGCCGTGATGGAGCAACTCTGCGGCCGCGAAGTAACCAGCATGCAGGTCAGCCGCGCCGTGCAGACGCTCGACGAAGAGCTGACCGCCTGGCGTGAGCGGCCGTTGGCCGAGGTTCCCTACTTGTTCCTCGACGCCCGCTACGAAAAGGTCCGCATCGGCGGCACCGTGGTCTCCTGCGCGCTCTTGGTCGCGATCGGCGTCCAGCCCGACGGGCGACGCAGCGTGTTGGGCCTGAGCGTCTCGCTTTCCGAAGCCGAGGTGCATTGGCGCGAGTTTCTCGCCGGACTGCAAGCGCGTGGCCTGCACGGCGTGCGGTTGATCACCAGTGACGATCACGCCGGACTGCGGGCCGCCTTGCAGGCCCGATTTGCGGGCGTGCCCTGGCAGCGATGTCAGTTCCACTTACAGCAGAACCTCATCGATCACCTGCCGCCAAACGTACCGCAGGACGAAGCCAGCCGCGATCTGCGCTCGGTGTTCAACGCGCCGAATCGCGCGGAAGCGGATCGGCTGCTGGGCCAGATGGTGTCGAAGCACGTCACGTCGGCGCCGAAGCTAGCGGCCTGGTTGGAGGCCAACGTGCCGGAGGGGCTGGCCGTGTTCGCCTTCCCGGCCGAGCATCGCCGGCGGCTGCGGACGAATAACGCGCTGGAGCGATTGAACCGCGAGCTGAAGCGGCGGACGCGCGTGGCGAGCATCTTCCCCAACGAAGCCTCCTTGCTCCGCCTGGCCACCGCGGTGCTGATGGAGACCGACGATGAGTGGCAAACCGAGAAACGCTACCTCCCCAAGACAACCTCGTAACCCCACCCAACAAAGGTCATTTACAGAACAACGGTTGCACTATCTCGCGACGGGAAGAGATTTCAGTGTATACGTGCAATGCCAGGCAGAAGTACTTCATTCCCAAGATCGTATTTCTGAAGCACAGTCACTCATTAACGACCTTTGGAACTCTACAATTCCCGGGAGAGTCTTTTTTCCGTTGCTTACGGAACACTGGACATGGCTTAACTACTTGCATCACGTAGAGCCTCACCAGGCGCACTTGCTAACCACCATTCAGCATCCCGTTGACAAATGGTTGCGTGAATGTGGAGGGATGTTTCCTGCAGATCCGGAAGCAGCATGGCGACGAGTTGTCGTTGCCAGAATCCTTTTAGAGATTGGAGAACAAGACGCTATTGATGCGGACTTTACTACGACACTTGAGTTCATGCGTAAACATGCGTTGCCTGGCAGTTGGTATCTTGGGGATGCAGAAGCAGTCATGGGCAAGCTGCGCAGCGCGCAAGGGCGTGACGAAGAGGCCGAGGCCCACTTGATTGCAGGGCTCAATATCCTGCGCAAATCACGTGGCGACCAGCATTGGCTGACGCGCGAAGCAGCCACGGCGCTCGTGAAGTTCTACAAGAAGACCGGCCGCGAGGCCGAGGCCGTTCCTTACGAACCGCTCTTGCAGGTTCCGCAACTGGCCGAATGAGCGTTCCCGCGCGCCGCGGCCCCTCCGGGCTATATAAGGACCAGCCCGCATCGCCGATCGCGACAGGGCGTGGTGTCCTTGTGACTTGAGTCCGCTTGCCAGCACCGGTCCCGTTCTCAGCGAACACTCTCCCTGGCTTCGGGAGGAGGGCAAGCGGCATGCGCGCAGTCTGGAAGTGACCGAGCGCGATAGCGTTCTCGAGGGGCTACCGCCGTTCAGCCACGAGACGCGCGCGGATTCTCGCACAGCTCAGGGGGGGCTGCCGAGCCGCGTCCAGCACCTGCCGAATGAGGGCTGCCATTGGCCCGTAATTCTTCTTGAAGGCCGCTTGCGCGGCGGCGATGTACTGCTCGATTCCGGCCTGGCTCGGTGTCGTAGTGCAGCAAAGGCCTGCCCGTCTGCGCGGCCAGATTTTGTAGGTCAGGTACGCCGTACCTGACACTTGTTCGAGTTGGCCACGTCGAATGTTGTCAGGTACGCACGTCCCTGACCTACGGGCTTGTTCGAGTTGGCCACGTCGCGCATTGTCACGCACGGCATGCGTGACCTACGTGCTGGAGTCCACGTCACGCTGGCCATCAGTCCATTCCCGTTTCCAGCATGTCATGGCTATCACCTGCCGGCCAATCGTGCGCGAAGTCCCGGCTTAGCCAGCCTCCAGCGAGTGCAGTCCCACGCCCACGCCGTAGGCGAGCGTCTCGAGCCCGGAGGCCAACGGGCTGCGCCTCACGGCGCACCCTTGGGCCAGGCCGATGCCGAGGAACGTGACGGCCGTGGCCACGGAGTTGATTGCAAAGCGCCGCGGGCGTGTGCTGGTGTTCGAGGCCGTCAGGCGTGCGGGCAGTCACCGCCCGCTCAAGGTTGTTCGCGTTGCCGTACGATCAGCACGCTCGCTTGTGCGTGCAGCAGCACTTTGTGCGACGTGCTCCCCACGAGCAGACGCTTCCAGACCCCCAAGCCCCGGGCGCCGAGTACAATCAGGTTGGCCTTCGTTTCATCGGCCGCCTTCAGGACGTGTTCGGCCGGCGTCCCCTCGGCCACGATCGGTTCCTGGTGGTGAAACAGCTCGGGCAGCTCGCTGCTAAACGCGATCAGTTCCTGGCGGCGCTGGGCCCGTTCGGCATCGTGCTCGGCGATCCAGGCCTGGGCCATCTTCTCGACCTCGGCGTCGCGCGCCTTTTCGGCCAGCCAGGTGGGCAACTCGCCGGCGAACATCGACTCCATCACATAGACCAGCCGCCCGGCGCTTCCGGGTGTCCAGGTGAAGTTCTTCAAGAATGCTCCCGCTTCGCGCGAGGCGGCCGAACCGTCAACGCCGAGCAGCACGCGCTCGCCATCGGCCGCGACAGCATTGCCGCGAACCACGAGCACCGGCACGTGCGACGTCTGAACCACCGAGTCCGACACGCTTCCCAACAGCAGCTTCTGCATCGTGCCGACGCCCCGCGCGCCGACGACGATCAGATCGGCCCGCCATTCCTCGGCGGCCACCATCAGGCCATGCCGCGGATGCTGCGTGCCGACAATCTCGTGGACGCTGGCGCGCAGCGGCTCGGGCAGGTGCTTGCGTGACTGTTCAAACACGCTGCTAGAGAGCAGATCTCGCGCGTGCTTGGCGGCTGCCGTCGGCGATGAGCCCTTCGCCTTCACCCGGATCTCCGGCGGCGAGTAGTAGAAGGCGACTTCATCCTTGCCCGCGGCCAGGAGTCGGCCGGCCTGTCGTACGGCGGCAAAACTGTGGTCGGATCCGTCGACACCGATCAAGACTTTCATACAGGTTCCTCTCCATCATTCGGGCGAAGATCGTCGAGCGGCACCTTGAATGGCGCTCCGGCGACTTCGCGAACATATCTGGGCACGAGATAGCCGGGCAGCCGCTCGCGCAACGATTCGATGATTTGACGCCCTCGCGATTCTTCGACCTCGAAGTGTGCCGCCCCGGTCACGCGGTCCAACTGGTGCAGGTAATACGGCATGACCCCCTGCGCCTGCAACCGTTCGCTCAGCTCGGCCAGCACGTTGACGTCGTCGTTGACCCCGCGCAAGAGCACCGCCTGGTTCAGCAGCATCGCGCCCGCGTCGCGCAGTCGTGCCAGGGTCAGGCCGACCTCGGGCGATAGCTCGGCGGGGTGATTCGCATGCACCACGACCACCGCGTGCAGGCGGGTCGAGGAGAGCCAGGCCAGCAATCGCTCGTCAACCCGCTCGGGCAGCACGATCGGCAGACGCGTATGAAGGCGCAGGCGATGCACGTGGTCGATCGACTCCAGCCGCGCCACCAGCCGCTCCAGGTGCTGATCGACGAGCATCAAGGGGTCGCCCCCGCTGAGAATGACCTCGGCCAGGGACGGATCGTGGGCGATTTCGGCGAGCGCCGGTTCCCAGGCGGCGGGGGTATGCGGCACCTCGCTGTAAGGAAACTCCCGCCGGAAGCAGTAGCGGCAGTGGACGGCGCAGGCCCCCGTCAGCACCAACAGGGCACGGCCGCGATATTTGTGCAGCAGCCCTGGGGCTCGTTCGGCCGCGCGGTCCCCCACGGGATCGGCACTGTAGCCGGGCAGATCCGCGGCCTCGTCCGCCTGGGGAAGCACCTGCCGCAGCAGCGGATCGGCCGGATTACCCCGTTCCATTCGGGCGACATAGCCCCGCGGCACCAGCAGGGGAAACGGCCCTCGGGCGGCTCGGGCCTGTTTCGCGAACGATTCGGGCAACTCGAGCAGGCGGCACAATTCGCCCACGTCCCGTACTGCCTGCCTTAACACGGTTTGCCACCGTGCCGCAGGCTCCCGGGACGCCGGGACAAAGTCGCGTGAAGTCGCTAAAATCGTCATGCGGTCCTTCCGCCTGATTCGGCCCTCGCGCCGAAGCGTAGCGGGTACACGGCAACCCGCTGCCGATAAGCATATCCCCCGCCGATTGGAAAACGAAGCAGGATTCGACGTGGCTACGTACAACACCAGCGAGTTCAAGAAGGGTCTCAAGGTCCAGATCGAGGGCGATCCGTTCTTGATGATCGAGTGCAATTTCGTCAAGCCTGGCAAGGGTCAGGCCATGTATAAGTGCCGGCTGAAGAACCTCATCCGCGGCACGGTCCTCGACCGTACCTACAAAAGCGGCGATTCCATCGACGCGGCCGACATCACCGAAATCGAATCTCAGTTTCTCTACAAGCAGCAAGACAAGTTCGTCTTCATGGATAATGCCTCGTACGAGCAGTACGAGCTGACGAAAGACCAGGTCGACGACGCCTGGAAGTACCTCAAAGAGGGCATGATCTGCAGCATGGTGTTGTTCAACGACAGCCCCATCAGCGTGACGCCCCCCAATCACGTGGTCCTCAAGATCGAATACTGCGAGCCGGCGGTGCGCGGCAACACCGCCACCAACCTGACCAAGCCGGTCAAGGTCGAGACGGGCGCCGAGTTCCTTTGCCCCGCCTTTGTCGAGATGGGCGAGTCGATCCGGCTCGATACCCGCACCGGCGACTACATCGAACGCGTCAAAGAGTAGGGAGCCATCGGTCCGCGGAGCCGCAGGTTGCGGGGGCGTATGCCGATGAGCGAAGCAATCGACCCGCACGCTTGGCGCCCCACGGCGAGCCTCGAGAATCTCGCACGCCGCGCAGCACTATTGCGCCGCGTGCGCGAGTTCTTCCACACGCGCGGCTTTCTCGAAGTCGAGACACCGATCCTCTCGCACGACATCGTGGTGGACCGCCACCTCGATCCCTTCGCCACGCGCTGGACGCCGGAAACGACTCGTCCGGAAATCGGCGAGACGCTCTGGCTCCAGACATCCCCCGAGTTCGGCATGAAGCGGCTGCTCGCCGCCGGCGCGGGGCCGATCTACCAGATAACGCGGGCTTTTCGCAACGGCGAGGCCGGCCCGCTGCACAACGCCGAGTTTACCATCCTCGAATGGTATCGCCCCGGCGATAATCTGGCCGCCGGCATGTCGTTGCTCTCGGACGTGGCCGAATGCCTCTTCGCGCGAGGGCCGGCCGACCGCCTGAGCTACGCCGAGGCGTTCCAATGCGAACTGGGCCTCGATCCGCATCGCGCCGAGGCGACCGAGTTGAAAGCGGCTTGCGAACGGGCAGGAGTCGCCGTGCCGGCCAGTCTTGCACCGGACGATCGCGACGGCTGGCTCGACCTGCTCGTGAGCGAGTGCATTCAGCCGAAGTTGGGCCTCGCACGGCCGACGATTCTCTACGACTATCCGGCCTCGCAGAGCGCCCTGGCAAGAGTGCGACACGAGGAGCCCCCCGTCGCCGAGCGATTCGAGCTTTTTGTGGACGGCGTCGAGTTGGCCAACGGCTACCACGAATTGACCAACGCCGCTGAGCTTCGAGCACGCAACACACGCGCCAACATCGCTCGCCATTCCGATGGTAAACAAACGCTCCCCGAAGAGAGCCGTCTGCTCGACGCCATGGAGGCAGGCTTGTCCGACTGCGCCGGCGTGGCCCTGGGATTCGATCGCGCCCTCATGCTGGCCGTCGGTGCGAAGTCGATCGACGAAGTCATCGCCTTCCCGCGCGAGAGAGCATAACGAGCGTTACGGCAGCGAGCGGTGGAAGTGGACGTGCCGCCAGGAATCACCCTGACGCTGCCAGACGCGCGTTTCCTCGCACTGCGCCGTGATCGGGGAGCCGTCTGGCCCCAGCTTTTGCACCAGCCGCACGTAGGAGACGATGCCGACGTCTCCCACCACGCGCACGTGCGGTTCGGCCATCGTCACGTTCACGGCCGACTTGCTCGCGCCGAGATCGAAGTAATAGCGATGAAAGGCCATGCCTGAGACGAGATGCCCCTTCGCCTCAGGCTCGAAGCAGGTGATCGTAGGATCGCAGAGTTGCTCGTACGTCTTCCAATCGGCGGCAAAAATGGCGTTGAGCAGCTTTTGATTCAGGGCGAGCAGGTTTGCTGCGGTGGAGTCTTGGGGCATATGCAAGGGTTCCTGACGATCGTTTGCTCGGATTGCACTAAGTTGCAGGAAGCCGGAATTGGACGACCGTTTCCCGGAGTAGTAAACTAGAAGTAGTCCTGATTTATCGGAAGTAGAAGTACACCGGAGCTCTCCAAAAAGCATTCGCCCAGCGGTCCGGGCGAACATGGTGGAAGAAAACGATGTCTCATTCGATCGACTTAGGGTCGGCTAACAGCTACGTTCGGGACTTCATTCGCGAACTGGGGCCGATCCGTGAGCCGATCGATCTCGTTTCTGAAGGTACCATTGTCGCGCGCATCATTCCACCGACCGAGCTGTCCGATGCGGAGAAGCGACAGGCCTTTGAACGCAGTTGGCAACTCGTGAAACAGGCTCGTGAGCGGACTGCTGGGGTGCCTGAACGCGAGATTGCCAAGCTCGTCGATGAGGCGGTGGACCGAGTTCGCTCGCAGCCATGATTCAGGCGGCGCTTGATACGAACGTGGTCGTTCGAGGCATTCTTGCATCGCATCCTCAAAGCGCCAGTCGCCGCGTGCTTGACGCACTCTACCAAGGCGACTTTACGCTATTACTCTCGCCCGAGACACTCGTCGAAATCGAGCGAGTCTTATCCGACGAGAGTATTCGCTCACAGCACGGCTGGTCGCCTGCCGAGATCCGAAGATTCTGCGAAGGTTTGCAGGGCGTGTGTCGAATGGTGGCGCCGGTGACGATCGTGCCCCCGTCGCTGCCACGAGACGTCACGGATGCGAAATGGCTTGCTCTGGTGTTTGACGCAGGCGCAGACTTTCTGGTTACCCACGACACGAAGCATCTCGGGCGGCTCAAGAAATTCGGCACGACCGCGATTGTGACGCCAGCGGCATTCTTACGAGCCGTCGCTCGCGGCGCCGAACGATGACTCAAGATGCCGGGGTAGCGGCCTTCCCCATCATCCCCAGCCGCACCAGCTTTTCGCGGCACTCGTCCCGTTCGCGGCAGCGCTTCAGATCGGCCCAGGTGGGGTCTTGCACGGCCAGCAGATCTTCATCCGTCGCTTGCGCACGGCCCTGCGCTGCCAGATGTTGCACGAGCCGGCCGATGGTCTCGATGTCGAGCCGAGTCAGCATCATCGATTTCATCCGATAATCGACGAACGCCTCCCACACCAACGGGAACATCGGCCGCACGATCTCCTGCCCAATCGCCGTGGCATACTCGCGAATCTCGAGCTGCGCGTGGCTGTCCATCCGCAGCGCGAGGAAGTGCAGCAGGTTGTGCAGGTCGATCTTCCAGTACGCCTCGGTATAGGTCGAAAGGGGGAGATCCTTGCGCGCCTGCTCGCGGGCCACCCCCGCCTCGATGCGTTCCTCGTACACGCGGCGCGAGCGGGCCTGAAACTCGGCCTCTTCGCCCGAGAGCTTCGCGCCGATCTCCGCGTCGAGCGGATCCCCGCTCCCCTGGCGGTTCGTCGCGGCCTGGCTGCGCCACTGATCGGCGGGCGTAGCCTGCGCCGCGTCGATCGCCAGCGAGTAGCGCGTGCTGTACTCGTTCACGCTGGCCGAGCGGTGGCGAATCCACTGCCGCCAGGTGTCCATCGGCACGCGGACCAGCAGCTTGATCTCGGCCATCTCGAACGGCGTCGTGTGCCGGTGCCGCATCAAATAACGGATCAAGCCGCGATCGTCCGAGACCTTCCGCGTCCCTTCGCCATAGCTGACGCGCGCGGCCTGCACCACGGCCTGATCGTCTCCCATCGCATCGACAAGGCAGACGAATCCATCGTCCAGCACCGGAATCTTGCGCCAGCGAAGTGCCTCGAGTTGTTCGGCGTTCGTAGTCATGCTGCGTCGGTCTTCCGCCAGAGATTTACAGCGCCTCGGACATCCGTCGCCGGGGCCGGCAAGGGGAGCATTCTAGCGTTCTGCTAGCAGGCCGGGGAAGTATTCCTCGGCCTGTGCGGATCGCAGGATGCGATCCCAAAATCGCGACGTCAGTCGTGATTTTGGGAACCTGGCGAGGGGGAAGAATGCCACGAGGGCATTCTTCCCCAGGCTGCTCGCGACTGCGGTATCGCCTTGCAGCAGGGGCACATTTCCGCATAATTTCAGCGTCTCGATCGTCGTGTGAGCAGACTCGCTCTCCGTGGAGCGGTGTCCATGTCGTCGGCGAGGCAGGAACCTCATTTTCAGGGAGGAATCTCTCGATGAACTGGCGACGTACTGCAGCTTGGATGCTTCTGGTGACCCTGGTCGTGGGCGTGGTGGGTTGCGGCAATCCCGAGGGGGCACGCAACGTCAAGGACAACACCACCGATATCACGGCGACCGAGGCCCCGTAACGGGGCGCCTCATTCACTCGTGGCATGGACGAGGCCCCGAGGCAGGCTCGCTGGCCCGGCAGCTTGCGAGGTTGCGTTATCGCGCGGACGCCGCGCCGCGCCGTGGCTCAGGTGCTGGCGCCGGTGGAGCGGCCCCCTTCGAGAGTCGCACGATCAATTGCTCCAGCAAGGTCCGTGGCGGGAGCGAGCTGGCCCCTTTGAGCGCCAGGTCGGTCTCGAGCAGCCAGGTGTAGAGTTGCTCGGCGCGTGCGCGCCCCAGTTGTCGCAATTGCGCTTCGGCCTTGGCGAGGACGAAGGGCTTCATGCCCGCCTCGACCAGGGCATCACGTAGCGAAATGGCGCCACGTCCGCTGCGCGACGCGGCAATCAGTCGTGCCGCGGCGGCGAACCGCCGCAAGGAAGAACCCATTTGGGCCATCAGCCCGACCGGGTTTTCGCCCCCGCCCAGCAGGAGATCGAGTTGCTCGAGCGCGGTTTTCGCGTCTCCCTCGAGAGCCGCGTCGAGCAGCACCCAAATCGTCTTGGCGCGCCAGCCGCCGACGAGGTCGGCCACCGTGTCGCGTTTGACCGTCTCGCCCGGCCCGGCGAACGCGGCCAGCTTGGCCAGTTCTTGATCGAGCACGCCGAGCGAACGCCCCACGATCTCGACCATCAGTTCGGCCGCCGCGGCCTCGAGCTTGATCTCGTGCCGCTCGCGCGCCCAACCGACGAGCCATTTCTGGATCTTGGCGTCGGTCGGCGGCGCGCAGTCGATGAGCAGGCCCGAGGAGGCGACCGCCTTGTAGAGCCGCGTCGTCGAGGGGAACGTCTTCACGTCGAGCAGCAGCACCGAAGCGCCGCGCGGCTTGGCGACATAATCTTCGAGCGCCGCACGATGGGCCGACACGAACTCATCCGCTCCTTCGACCACGACGAGCCGCCGCCCGCTGCTGCCGAAAAGCGACAGCGTGGCGAGCTCGTCGAGCACGTCGCGCAGCGCGGCCGCGCGCCCTTCGAGCCTCGTGAGCGAAAAATCACCGTCTCCCCCGCCGAGCACCTCGCGCCGTAAGGCAAGCAGCACCTCACGCTTCAGAAACGGCTCATCCCCAAACGCCACGCACACCGCCGGCGCAGGATGCTTGGCCTGGGCAGCGAGGTAGTCGAGAGCGTTCAGTGCTGCGGGCATGAATGAATCGTGATCTGTAGACGCAAGTATCTAACGGCGATAGTCTGTCAGCAGTATACCAAATCGGGATTCTCGCTCTACGTCACTCCCTGGAGTATTCTTGCGTGAGAGAGACGAAGAGGAGGTTGTTATGAAGGCCAGGGGCACTATCTTGAACGAGCTTCGCACGATTCACGACGGGGATACTCGCCATCGCCGATTTCGACTGCGCGATCGACGAGACTCCCTGGATGCACCCGTCGCGCGCTGTTTTGCGTCGCTATCGTGCCACGTGCTACCGTCGACTTGGACGTGACCAGGAAGCCGCCGTCGACGAAGAGAGCGCGAACCAGATCGAGCGTTTCCACGCGAGCGAGCAGAACTGATTCAGCGAATTAGTTTGGCTTCACCCGCCGTCAGCGGCGCCGGCTCCTGATGAATAGCCGGCGTCTCGATCGGGATCTCGCCGTCCCCCTTGTTCGCCTTGCTCGCGAAGGCGAACGGCTCCGGCGGGTTCACCGCCTTCTCCCCCTTAATCACCACGACGCGCGCGACCGTCTGGTCCGGGTTGTAGTGGACTTCCAACTGCACGTCGGTGCCATCGGCGATGGCTTCGGCTGGAATTCCCACCACTTCCCACAAACCGAACGTCGCCACGTCGGCCGCGCCATGCACCAGCGCCCGGGCCGCCTTGTTCGCTTTCGTGTAGCCCTGCTTGAAGGCAAACACGTCGACCGTCTGCCCCTGCTGCACGTCGCTCCACACCGGCGCGCCTAATTCGGCGATCACGTGCGTGCGCGGCACCCCCCGGTACAGCACCTTCATGTCGCGCTTGTCGGGCTGCTGCGTCGCCTTCACCGCGGCGCAGCCCCCCGCGCACGCCAGCAGGCCGCAGAGGAGCAACGCCAGTCCAGTGTACGAAGTCGAATTCATCGTGGAAGGAAACAGGTTGACGGGAATCGTTTCGTCCGCCGGTGGGGGCGAATCATAGAGACGTCCGCCGCGCGCGGTCAACTGCGCCGGGTCGGTCGTGGCGGCTGCTAGCAGGGCAGTCACGCGATTGCAGGCGCAACGTTATCTCTGGCGAGCACGTCAGCTTCCGCTCCGTGACTCCTCCACCGGTCGAATCGTGCGAATGTGCCCCTGCGGACGCATCTGGTCGAGCGAGATCGGTTCTTCGGTGGTCGAGTTCTGGACGTTGCCCGCCTGATCGCGCACCTCGAGCCGGATGTATACCTTCATCGGAAGGTCGTTCTTGAGCTGCCATACGTAGCGCCCCGTGTTGTCGATGCCGCTGGTGATGGGGGTCCACGGACCCTCGGTCGATTCGCTGTAGAAGAGCGCGATCGGGTGGTCGGCCAGCATGACGTCCGCCGCCTTCCACTTGATGGTCAGCTCCCCCGCGCGGTCGGCATTCTCGGGCTTGATCGGGGCGAGACGCGCCACCGGCTTCGTCAGGTCGACGCCGATCCACACCTCGGGCAGGTCGCCACTGCGCGGCGCGAAGCCCCCCAAGCCACTGCCGCTGGTGACCGCGATGCGAAAGCCGTAAATGCCTTCTTCATCGACCGAGACGACGAGCGGGCTGCGCTTGTCGATGTCGACGCCGTAGCTCGACCAGGTGCGTCCACCGTCGCGCGTCCCCCATAGTTCGACCTTGCCGATTCCCGAGGGCCCAATCGAATCGACTTCGTATTCGAGCTCGAAGCGCCGCGAGTTGACGATGTTCGGTCGCTCGCCGATCGGCAGCAACTCGAGACCGAACTGATCGGCCCCCGGAGCGAGCTCTGGCGTCGGGACTGCCGACTCGCTCGGCGCCCCCAGGGTGTCGAAGGGTCCGCTCGCTCGCTCGCGCGACGTGGTGACCGGCCGCGAGGTGTTCGGAGTCGCGGGATTCCCCAGCGGCAGCTCTTCGACGATCGCGTCGCTATCGTACGGCGAGGCCTCGCCGGGCAGATTCACCACGCGCGTCGACGGTCCAGGCCGGTTGTTGGCCAACTCGCCGGGGGCAATCTCTTCAACGCCACGACCAGGGGCAATCTCTTCAACGCCGGCATCGGCCCCACCCTGGCTGACGGGCGTCGCCGGGGCGCCGCGGCCACTCGGGAAACGCTCGCTCATCGAAGGTGGTGTGCTGCTCGTGTTCGCATCGCGACGCGCGAACGGCGGAAGCGGCAATTCCTCGGCGGGCCACGTTTGCGCCGTGTTAGAGATCATGCCCGGCCGCCTTTGCAAAGCCACGTCCTGGTCGACTCCTTCACCATCGAGCGTGGAATTCGCGGTGGCCGTGCCGATCCGATCGAGTCGCACCTGCGTCACGGCCACGTTGCCCGCCTCGTCAGTGATCTCGGCGCGAATCGCCAGCGGCCGGGCGGGCCCCTGGGGCAGCCAGGTCGTGCTGCCGCGCGAGACACGCGGAATCGAACGATCGTCGGGCGGGAAGCTCACCGCGCGCCAGGGATCGGGCGAATCCGCCACGCGGAACTCGATCTTCAGCGAATCGGGATTCAAATTCCGATCGCGCGCCAGCCAGCGGACCTCGACCTGGCCGCTTCGACCGCGCTCGGCTTCCAGATCCAGTCGCGGTTGCAAGGTGTCGACCACGACGCGCAGCTCGGCCTGCGGCGGCGTCGGCGGAAACAGCCCCCCGTCGGTCCCCATCGTGCGCACGAAGAACCAGTATTCGCCGTCGTGGGGGGCCTCGAAATTGAATCGGCCGGCGTCGGGCAAGGCCCGCGCGCTGCGCTGCCACGTCACCCCCCGATCGCTCGACACGTGAAGCTGGACCTCGGAGGCCTCCTGCGCCGCGATTTCCGGTCGCTCGACCCGAAACGGAATGACGAACGAACGCTGTCGCGTGTAGACCGGCTCGTTCGGATCGAGCGTCTCCGCGGGCGCAGCGCTAAACGTGCTCGCCACGATGGCGAACCAGGCGAGTCCCATCCTTAAGACTCGACGCACGTTCAAGTCATCGATCCCCCAGTGAAAGCGGCAAAGGACGCGCGCAGCGCGAGCCGGCGCGACAATCCTTTACTGGGTATCGGCGGCAACGGTCCTGCGACGTGAAACAGGCGTGCCGGCGGTTTTGACCGGGCAAGCTGGGGTGACTTTACGGCGCCGCGGGGTCGGCGGTGGCCTCTTCACCGGCATCGAGCGGCGTGTCAGCCTCCCCCGTATTGGCGTCCAGAGACACGTTACTGTCACCGGAAGGGGCGATGCTCGTTCCGTCGAGCGGCTGATGACTTTCGTGGCCACCGATCGTCAGGTAGTCCTGCAGGATTTGGGGATCGATCGCGTCGCTCAGGAACCGCGTCTCACCGTCGGCAAGCAGCACGTTGGCGCCCCCGGGATGATCGCTCGAGATGGCCGGGCCCGGCACGCCGTTGACCTTGGTGTTCAGGGCCATGTGCGTGGGGTCGTGGGGAGACATCCAGGGGAGCTTCGCCCCCGAGGGCCCCGACGATTCGACAACCGCGATCGTGTGCTCCAGTCCATCGGTGACGTCTGCGATCGCCACGCGCTGCGACGGATCGAACAGCAGGCCGGGGCCGACCACCGCCACGTAATTCGTGTCGTACAGGCCCAGCGCGGGATCGGCGCTCGGGCAGCGGAACACCGGCGGCATCTCCTGCTCGAGTTGCTGGTTGTGCGGACCGTTCCACGGCTCGTCGAACGAGTAACGATCGTACAGCTCGGTCTCGCCCAGAAAGGGAAGAATCAGCACGCGCCAACTGTGCGCCGGTTGCCCCTCGGCGTCGACGAGGTAGGGGGGCGGAAAGCAGCCGTGCGCGTCGTGATAGCTCTGCAACGCCACGCCGATCTGTCGCAGATTGTTCTCGCAAGTCAGGCGGCGCGCTTGTTCTCGCGTGGCGTTGATGGCGGGCAAAATAATCGCCATCGGAACGCTGATGACGCAGCACAGCGCCAGCAACATGATCGCGACCGAGAAGATCCAGATCAGCTTGTTCGACTTCGCCGGCGCCGTGGGGGTCGGCGAGTAGGCCGACGCATCGAAGCTGGGAGTCTGCGATCCGGAAGCCGCAGGCACCTGCACCGTCTTGCCACATTGGAAGCACGGACCGCTCTGGCCGGCGTACTTCTCGTCGACCTGCGTGCGAGTCCCACAGTGAGGGCAGGTAAAGGGGATGGGCATGCGGCTCAACAAGATCCTGGAGCGTTAGGGTTAGCAACAACTCGTCGTCATGGTGCCGCGCTAGTTCGACACATTCAAGGGAGCAACGGGTTCCCGTCCCCAGATCGTCAACATGGCACGCAACTCAGACGCTGGCAAATCGTCTTGGATAAAATAGATGCTGGCGTCACCCATGAGCATGTTGACGCCACGCAGATGTTGGCTGGCAATCGCCGGCCCGGGGGGGCTGTTGAGTGTTGGTGGCAGGCGTTCTGCGGGAATGTCCTCGGGAGACATCCAGTGAATGTTTGCTCCGAAGGGCCCAGAGGACTCGACCAGGGCAATCGTTTGCGACAGGCCGTCCAGCACGTCGGCGTAACGGTTCACCCGATTCGCATCGAACAAGTAGCCAGGTCCAACGACGGCCACATAATTCGTCGTCATGGGATCCGAGGAATTCATCGCGCTGGGACATCGGAAAACCTCTGGCATCTCGGCTGCCAGTTGCTGGTTGTGTGGTCCGTCCCAGGGTTCGTTGAAGTCGTAGCGGGCATACAGATCCGCGGCGTCCAGAAAAGGCAGCAAGAGGACGCGCCAACTATGCATCGGCTTGCCATTCGCGTCCGCCAGGTAGGGGGGCGGAAACGAACCGTAAGTCTCGTGGTAGTTGTGCATCGCAAGACCGAGGTACTTGAGATTGTTTCGACAGGTCGATCGCTGCGCCGCTGCGCGCGCCGCTTGAACCGCCGGTAGCAATAACGCGATCAAAATGCCGGCGACACAGAGCAATACCGGCACCGCCGCAATGGCGACAATCACCCACGTCATCCCACTCGAATTTCGTGAAGAAGATGCACGGGGCCCATAGTTGCCGAAGGGTGTCAGACCATCGGCCGGCGCGGGAATTGTAACGGTCGCCCCGCATTGAAAGCAGGGACCGCTTTGGCCGGCGAAGCGATCGTCGACGTTGGTCTGCGCACCGCAGTGCGGGCAGGTGAACGGAATGGACATAGGTCGAGCCCCCAGGAAGGTTAGCAGCCTGCCGTTGTGCAGCGCCGATGATGAATGTATTCAGCCCGCTCGCGTGCTGCAAAGATTTTCACGAGTCGACGCACCTGCTCGGACTAGCGTGCCATCGCAGCGCGCGTCTCTCGCACCACTTCGACGTACTGCCGCGCCACCGATTCCAGTCGCTGGTAATCTCCCGCGGCGACCAGCTTGGGATCGACCAGCGAACTGCCGATGCCGAGCGCGCACGCCCCGGCGCGGAGGAAGTCGGGCGCCGTTTGCAGGTTCACGCCCCCGGTGGGCATGAGTCGAACCTGGGGCAACGGGGCCTTGATGGCCTTCAGATAACCAGGCCCCACAAAGTCCGAAGGGAACACCTTGATGATCTCCGCGCCTGCTTCCCAGGCGGTGAGAATCTCGGTCGGGGTGAAGGCGCCGGGCATGGCGAGCGCATCGTAGCGATGACAGAGGCGAATCACGTCGAGATTGAGCGTGGGCGAGACGAGGAAGCGGGCGCCGGCCGAGATGGCCACCCGCGCCGTTTCCGTATCGAGGACCGTGCCGGCCCCCAGCAACACGCGGTTGCCCAGGCGATCGGCCACCTGCTCGATGACCCGAGCCGCCTTGGGCACGGTGAACGTGACCTCGACCACGTCGATGCCGCCGGCCAGCAGCGCCTCGGCCACGTCGGCCAGCCGTTCGCCGCTGGGAGAACGCAGGATGGCGACGATACCCCCGCGCAGCACACGCTCCAGATCCTCGTGTCGCGACATAGTTGCTTCGCCGGACGAAGAGTCCGCTCGCCCAAAGGTGGTAGAAAGTTGTCTGCTGGCACGGCGAAACTATTCGACGCGGGCCTCATTTCTGGACTGTCTCCGATGAGAAGTGCATAATAACGGCAAGAGCTGGCGAAAAGAGTTGAGTAGGCGAAACTTTGCGGATTTCTCCGGCGGTCGGACTTGGAAATAGCAGAATTCCTACAAACGCCCGGGGCGCGGGTCGTCTTCTGGCTGGCGGTGCTGGCAGCGCTCCTGGTGTTGGGGTTTTACGTCGTGGGCAGGGTTCGCGAGTCGATCCGAGAGAAGGGGCCGACGACGAGCGATTTGCTCAGCAATTTTCGCGAAATGCACGGCAAAGGTGTGCTGGCCGACGAGGAATTCCGAACAATAAAGAGCAAGTTGGCCGGCCGGTTGCAGGACGAGATAAAGGGGAACGGCGAGCAGGGTTAAGTCGAACCGTAACGCCTGGGCAGAGATGCACGCCCGGTCGGGATCGCAGACCCGCTTCGAGCGGCGGCGGAGAGGAAACTGCCCGCCGAGCGAAGTTTTTGTAAGAGAACCGGAAGGCGATAGCACGACGTAGATAGTACGCGTCTACGTGACACAGGCTCGAAGGAAGTGCGGACAAGGAAGGCCCCTGGCCCGGTCGACTCGAGGTCGCCAGGCCACTCGAGCAATACCTTGATTTTTCTACCCCACGCCGGAGGCTCGGTGAGACCGAGTACGGCGGACGTGGAAAGGAGCAAGTATGCCCTCGGGTGACGGGACCGGAGGTCGCCGCAGTAGCAGCACCACCAAGAAGAACGCCTTCTGTTCCTTTTGCCGCAAGAGCTATCGTGATGTCGGCCCCCTGGTCGAAGGACCGGGCGACGTCTACATCTGCGGTGAGTGCATCGAGCTGTGCCAGTCGATCCTCGATCAGGAGCGACGGCGCCGCGGCACCACCAAGCAGCTCTTCAACAAGATTCCAGCTCCCCGCGAGATCGTCTCGCACCTCGATCAATACGTGATCGGCCAGGAGCATGCCAAACGCGTGCTGGCCGTGGCCGTGCATAGCCACTACAAGCGGCTCATGCACGCCAGCGAAGGTGGCGACGTCGAACTCGACAAGTCGAACATCCTGCTCATGGGTCCGACCGGCTGCGGCAAGACCTTGCTCGCCCGCACGCTGGCCCGCATCCTCGACGTGCCCTTTGCCATCGGCGATGCCACCACGCTCACCGAGGCGGGCTACGTCGGCGAGGATGTCGAGAACCTGCTGCTCAAGCTGCTCCATGCCGCCGACTTCGATCTCGAAGCCGCGCAACGGGGCGTCCTCTACATCGACGAGATCGACAAGATCGGCAAGACCAGCAACAACGTCTCGATCACGCGCGACGTGTCGGGCGAGGGCGTGCAGCAGGCCCTGCTCAAGATGCTCGAAGGAACGCTGGCGAACGTGCCCCCGCAAGGTGGCCGCAAGCATCCCGAGCAACAGTACATTCAGATGGACACGACGAACATCCTGTTCATCTGCGGCGGCACGTTCGTCGGCATCGACAAGATCATCGGCAAACGTCTGGGCCGCCGCTCGATCGGCTTCAACCTGGAAGGCAGCAAGCCCGATGCCGGCGACGCCAAGCTGGGAGAATTGCTGCCGCAGGTGACCAGCGACGACGTGCTCGAGTTCGGCCTCATTCCCGAGCTCGTGGGACGTCTCCCCGTGGTCGCCCCGCTGACGCCCCTTTCGACCGACGACATGGTCCGCGTGTTGAAAGAACCGCGCAACGCCTTGTGCCGGCAGTACGAGCGTCTCTTCGAGATGGAGGAGTGCGAATTGCACTTCACCGACGAGGCCCTGCGAGCCATTGCCCAGAAAGCGCAAGAAAAAGAAACCGGAGCGCGGGGTCTGCGGTCGATTATTGAGAAGGTCATGCTCGATATCATGTACGATCTGCCCGACTCGCCGCGGGGAAGCCGCTATGTCGTCAGCGACAATGTGGTGGCGGGTCGCGAGCGGCTGCTGCCGATTCTCGAGCCCAAGAATAAGAGCGCGTGACGTTCAAGCCCGCACCCTCTCGAGGGAGGCGGAGGTCAAGTCCGCGCTATAGCGCGTCGAGCCCTGGATCGTATGACGTTCGATCCAGGGCTCGACCTTTTTTATGCGCCCAGCTCGCGCCGAACATTCTCAACGCCAAGGCGCAAAGACGCCAAGACGCGAAGGCGCAGTGAAGATTCTGGCGGGTAGCAGACGGTCTTGCGGAGCGAACTTCCAGGCGCGGTTGACGGAAGTCGCAAATTCGTCGGTGTTGCGCAGCAACAAGAGGATCGCTAGAAGCGTTTGCTTTGAGAGAGGCGTGACGAGAGCCAAGTCATCACTGCTGGACAAGCCAGCAGGGCCCACCAACGTCGATTCTTTGCGTCTCTGCGTCTTGGCGCCTTTGCGTTAAAGAATCTGCCGCATTTCTGCGTGAGTCTTTACTATTGTTGCTGCTGCGACGGTTGCTGAGCCTTCATCAGCTCGCGGGCCGTGCGCATCAGGTCGACCAATTCGCGGCGGTAGCCTGCCAGATCGGATGACAGCGTCGGCTGAGCCCATTCCATCACGGCGTCCAGGTTGGCCGAGCCGGCGAACTGCGAACCGCGGAGCAGCATGCCGAACGCCGCCACCGAGGCCGCCAGTTGGAAATCGGTCGAGGCTTCGCCAATCCGTCGCTGCGCATCTTCCACGGGGAATTTCAAGAGTTTGCTCTCGGTTCCTTCCGGTTCCTTGTAACGCAGTTTCAGCGTCAACAAGTTCGGACTGGCGAGTGCCGCCTCCGTGGGACGAGCCACGGAGAGATATTCCAGTTCGTCCACCTCGCGTTCGATGGCCTCGTCGTCCTGCTTGTTCTCGTCTGTCGACCCGGGCTTCTCAGCGTTTGTCAGCACAACTTCATACAGCGCCGTCACCGTGTGCCCGGCGCCGATCTCGCCCGCGTCCTTCGTGTCATCGTTGAAATCTTCTTTGGCCAGCAGGCGGTTCTCGTAGCCGATCAGTCGATAGGCCGCCACGCGGGCCGGGTTGAACTCGAGCTGGATCTTCACGTCCTTGGCGATCGTCACCAGCGTGCCCGAGAGTTGCTCGACGAGCACCTTGCGCGCCTCGCGATCGCTATCGATGTAGGCATAATTGCCGTTGCCACGATCGGCCAATTGCTCGAGCGTCGAATCCTTCAGATTACCCATGCCAAAGCCGAGCACGCTCAAGAACACCCCCGTCTTGGCCTGCTCTTCGATCAGCTCCACGAGTTGACTTTGGTCGGTGATGCCAACATTAAAATCGCCGTCGGTGGCCAGGATGACGCGGTTCGTGCCTTCCTTGACGAAGTGTTTCTTAGCGACGTCATAGGCGAGTTGAATGCCCGAGGCGCCGTTCGTCGAGCCGCCGGGCGTGAGTTGATCGATCACGGCGAGGATCGTCTCCTTGTTGTCCCCCGAGGTGGAGTCGAGCACCATCCCCGAGGCGCCGGCATAGACCACGATCGCCACGCGATCGTTCTCGCGCAGCCCGTTGACCAGCATGCGCAGGCCCTCTTTTACCAGCGGCAGCTTGTTCGGCTTATTCATCGAGCCGGAGACGTCGAGCAGAAAGACTAGGTTGCTGGCCGGGCGGTCCTCGCTGGCGATCTCGCGCCCCTTGAGCCCGATCCGCACCAGGCGATGCTCGGGCCGCCAAGGGCATTCGGCCACTTCCAGGTGCGCGGCGAACGGCGCCGTCTCCGTTTCGGCCGGCGGCGCGTAGTCGTAAGTAAAATAGTTCAGCATCTCTTCGATCCGCACGGCCCCCGGCGGGGGCAGCGTGCCCGCGGTGAGCAATCGCCGCACGTTCGAGTAGCTGGCCGTATCGACGTCGATGGAGAAGGTCGAGAGAGGATTCTGCATCACGCCGAGAAACGGATTCTCGACGATGGAAGCGTAGGCCTCCGTGTTGTACGATTGCACCCCTAGCAGTTGTTCCTCTTCTTCCTGCACGATGATGCGCGGCGTGACCAGCAGCATGCTCAGGTTGTCGCCCTGTCTTTCCAGTGGCATTCGTCGCTGCAACGGATCGACGCCGTAAGTTGTGACCGGCCCCTTGAATCGATCGGCCGGTTTCGTCTCGTAGACCGGCTTGGCGATCGTGTAGGCAAGGTGCCCGTTCGAGGCTTGTCCCGGCGTAACCTCGTAGTGGGCGGATCCATCCAGCGTGGTTAGTCCCACCTCTCGCCCGCGCGCTGCACCGGCGAGGGCCGGCAACTGAGAACTCGGCCCTGCCGTCGTCCCCTCGACGTACATGAAGTAGCCCCGCCCGTCTGCCGGAGGAGAGTTTGTGTTGGCAGGAGAGTCGTACGGTGTGCCGGCACGAGGCGGTTGTGTTTGATCTTGTGCTGTTTGTAGGGTGAGACCCAAGGAAGTTGCCTGGGGCGTAAGCTGAACGTCGCCAGATGGTGTCGGAGGGGCATCCTGCGAATTCGCCTTAATGGCGACGCCCCCTGCATAGCCCCACTGATTCGACTCGGAAGAAGGAGGCGATGGCAGGAATGCAACCCCCTGCGACGTTGCTGAATCACCTTGTGGGAGCGTGGCGTATCCCACCGCCACAAGCAGCGCCGCGGCAGCGGCGTACGACGCCAATCGCCACTTGAGGTGCGTATTCCCCGCCGGCGACACCGTCGACGGTACCTCCGGGTCCGCATGCGAATCGGCGGCAGGTTCCAACAGGCCGCCGGCAAGTACATCGTGCGAGGGCAGCGGCTCCGTCGTCAACTCGCGCCGCACGAGCGCGATCGTCTCGCGGATCTCTTCCAGCTCACGCGCTGCCTCGGGCGATTCGGCCAGCGCGCGCTCGAACTCGGCACGCTCGTCATCCTTCAACTCCCCCAACACATACGCGGTCAACCGCGGGTCGTCGGCATGGAGTGTCATGGTTTTGTTCCTTGTAGGTCAGGTACTCTGTACCTGACACTTCTCGATGTGGCGAACTCGAACAATTGTCAGGTACTCAAGTACCCGCCCTACAACACGTTCACGGAAGATCCTCACACACTGCCGGACAAGCCCGCAGTGCCACACCTTCGTGCATCCTCTCATCCCCCCTACGCCTTCCCTTTGCGTCTTTGCGCCTTCGCGTCTTTGCGTTAAAAGCCCTCTTCGCGTGAGCCGCTCACTCCGTGGCCAGCATCCGCACGCGCAATTTCTTGATCGCCGTATGCAACAAAAAACCCACGTTCGACACGCTCAACCCCAGCACCTCGCCGATCTCGCGATAGCTGAGGTCTTCTTGAAACTTCAGTCGCACGATCTCCTGCTCCCGGGCCGGCAGGGCGGCCAGCAACTCGGTCACACGCTCGGCCGATTCACGCAGCTCGAGCACCCCCTCGGGCGACGCCTCGCGGCTCGTGCAGCAGACCCCTTCGGCTTGCTCGAGCGATTGCATGCGATGTTCCTTCCGATGCTCGTCGATCACCCGGTGCCGGACGGTCCGGTAGAGCCACGCCCGCACGTGCCCGTTGAGCCGCGAAGGGTCCTCGGCACACAGCCGGGCGAAGGCCTCCTGCACCAGGTCCCGGGCGCGGTCGGCATTGCCCGTCAGCCGGGTGGCGTAACGCACCAGGGGCGCTTCGTGCTCGGCGAGCACGTCCGCGAGCCATTCGGCTGGGGCCTGCTGGTTCATCCCGGCTTCCCTACACGCTGTTCAGGCCGCGGTTTCTTGCGGAGCCGCCTTCCACAGAAAGAAACGGCCGAGGGGGCCTCTCCTTAGGCGGGAGCTATTGATTAGACTTTCGGGCGCCCAGTTTGCCCAGGTTTCGCGGTCCAAATGACGATTCGACTGCGGGCGAAAGGGGGCGGCGCGGAAAGCGTGGGGTGTGTAGTTGCAAAAGCCGGGGGCCTTGGTACACTTACCCTCTTAAGTTGTTGACAGAGTTAGATGTTGTAAGAGTTCCGAGAGAAAGAAGGTCGCACGCGACCGGTCGAACGGGGTTCGGTGGCTCCCCCAACTTCGGGAGATGGGCCAAGTTTGAGGAATTGCGGACTGAGATGACGATTACCAAAGCGCGCAAGCAGGAATTGATCGGCAACTTCAAGCGTGACGAGTCCGATACGGGCTCGCCCGAAGTACAAATCGCGATCCTCACCAGCAGGATCGACGAGCTGACCGAGCATCTGCGGACGCACAAGAAAGACCACGCCAGCCGGCGCGGACTGCTGATGATGGTCAGCCGCCGTCGTCGCCAATTGGACTACCTGCGCAAGGTCAGCCCGCAGCGGTATCTCGACATCATTCGACGACTCGACATCCGCAAGTAAAGCGGCCGTCACGCCTCCTCTCCGTTTCACCGGAAGTCTTCATCCGCCTTGCCGCGTTCTGGCCGGGCTCCGTGACGTGGTCTGTCGCGCTCGCGATGGGCGGCGATCCATGCGGATCCGGCTCGTATTTCCGGCCAAGGTCTGCGGAGGAGCATCCCCACTTCTCTGGCGAAGCATGTCTCGCGGAACGTGACACATGGGAGAAATGCGTTGAAAGTAAGAGTTGAAAAGCAGATCGGCGCGAGCGTCCTTTCCATCGAAACGGGCGAGCTGGCCAAGCAGGCTGCCGGCAGCGTGCTGATTCAATACGGCGAGACCGCCGTCCTCGTGGCGATGGCGACCGGCCCCCCGCGGCCGGGTCTCGACTTCTTCCCCCTCACCTGCGACTACCGCGAACGCCACGCGGCGGCGGGCAAGTTTCCCGGCGGCTTCCTGAAGCGCGAAGGCCGCCCCACCATGAAGGAAACCCTCACCGCGCGCCTGATCGATCGCCCGATCCGCCCCCTCTTTCCCGACTGGTTCAAGGACGACGTGCAGGTGCAGGCCTTCGTCATGGCCAGCGATCGCCAGAACGACGGCGACGTCTTGGCCATGAACGGCGCCTCGGCAGCCTTGGGCGTTTCGGAATTGCCCTTCCAGGGCCCCCTCGGCTCGGTCCGCCTGGGACGCGTGAATGGCGAGTTCGTCGTCTTCCCCACGGCCGATGATCTCGAAGAGAGCGATCTCGACCTCATCGTCTCCGGCAGCCGCGATTCGATCCTCATGATCGAAGGCTTCGCCCGCGAAATGCCCGAGGCCGAGATGGCCGAGGCCATCATGCACTGCCACACCGTCATCCGCGAGCTGTGCGAACTGCAGGAAGAGCTCTTCCGCAAGGTCGGCGTCGTCAAGAAGCAGTACGAGATTCCCCCCTCCGACGGTCTCGCTGAAAAACTCCACGCACGCTTCTTCAGCGACTTCCGTGCGGCCAAGCAGACCCCGGGCAAGCAAGACCGTGCCGCCGCCGTCGCCGCCCTCAAAGAGCGCGCGATCGCCGAGTTCATTCCCGACCCCAAGGCGGAAGACGCCATTACGTCCCTGGCCTTCGGTTCGGCCTGGCACCATCTCGAAGAAGTGGTCGTCCGCGACTTGATTCTGGCCGGCACACGTGCCGACGGCCGCGATCACAAGTCGCTCCGCAACATCGAGTGCCAGGTCGACGTGCTCCCCCGCGTCCACGGCTCGGCCGTCTTCCAGCGCGGCGAGACGCAGGCCGTCATCACGATCACGCTCGGCACCCCGCGCGACGAGCAACGTGTCGACGGGCTGATCGACGAGTACACCAAGAAGTTCATGCTCGACTACTACTTCCCCTCGTTCTCCGTGGGCGAAGTGCGTCCGATTCGCGGTCCCGGCCGCCGCGAGATCGGTCACGGCGCGCTCGCCGAGCGCAGCGTGAAGCCGGTCCTCCCCAGCCCCGATGAGTTCCCCTACACCGTCCGCGTCATCTCCGACATCTTCGAGTCGAACGGCTCGAGCTCGATGGCCTCGGTCTGCGGCGCCACTCTCGGCCTCATGGCCGCCGGCGTGCCGATCGCGAACCCCGTGGCCGGTATCTCCGTCGGCCTCGTCAAGGAGCAGGACAGCTTCGTCTTGCTGACCGACATCATCGGCGACGAAGACCACTTCGGCGACATGGACTTCAAGATCGCCGGCACCCAGCACGGCATCACGGGCATCCAGCTCGACCTGAAGATCGCCGGCATCAGCGAAGAGATCATCCGTGCCACGCTCGCCCAGTCGCGCGAGGCGCGGATCGAGATCCTTCGCAAGATGATCTCCACCATCTCGCGTCCGCGTGGCGACATCTCGCCGTACGCTCCGCGACTGCTGCGTACCCACATCGACCCCGACAAGATCGGCGCGCTGATCGGTCCGGGTGGCAAGACCATCCGCGGCATTCAGGAGACGACCGGCGCCACGATCGAGGTCGAGGACGACGGCACCGTCACCATCGCCAGCTTCGACGCTGATTCGGCCAAGGCCGCCATGCGTCGTGTCGAGGCCCTGACCGAAACCGTCCAGGTCGGCAAGATCTACGAAGGTCGCGTCAGCAGCATCAAGGACTTCGGCGCCTTCATCGAGATCCTGCCCGGCAAGGACGGCCTCTGCCACATCAGCGAGCTGGCCGATGGCTACGTCAACAGCGTGGCCGACATCTGCCAGGTCGGCGATGAGATCACCGTCAAGGTCATCTCGATCGACGAGCAGGATCGCGTCAAGCTCAGCCGTCGCGCCGCGATGCAGGAGCTGGCCGAGTCGAGCGAGTCGAACTAACGCTCGGAACGAGTGCGAAAACCATCACGCCCGAGCGCGCCGACCGTCGGCACGCTCGGGCGTTTTTCATGACGACCCACGGTATTTGCTCGCCCACCGCGCCATGCCCGATCGCTTGCCCTCCCTCGAACCTGTTGCCGAGCCCGCGACGAGCGAAGGTCCCGCCGTCATGAGCTCGGCCGAGCTGCACCAGCAACTGACCGATCGCTACAAGGAGTTCGCCGCCCTGGCCGGCGGCCTCGCGCACGAGATCAAGAACCCCCTCTCCACCATTCGCCTGAATATGGAGCTGCTGGCCGAGGAGTTCGGCGGCGCGAGCGAGGATCCGCGCCAGCGCCGCGCCTTGGCCAAGATCGCCACCGTCGAGCGCGAATGCCAGCGCCTGCAAGATCTGCTCGACAACTTCCTCAGCTTCGCCAAGCCGGCCGAGGTCCGGCTGGAAGTGACCAGCCTGAATCAGGCGGTCGATCGGGTGCTCGATTTCGTGGCCCCCAAGCTGGCCGAGCAGCGCATCGAGATCGTGCGCTACCTCGACGCGAATCTGCCCAGCGTGCGGCTGGACCGCGAGTCCTTCCACGCGGCCTTGTTAAACCTGGTGCTGAACGCCGACCAGGCCATGCCCGAGGGGGGGCAACTCATGGCCCGCACCAAGCGCCTGGGCCCCGACCTCGTGGCGCTCGATCTGATCGACACCGGCTGCGGCATGGACGCCAAGACGCTGGCCAAAATCTTCCAGGTCTTCTACAGCACAAAGCGCGGCGGCTCAGGCCTCGGGCTACCCACCACCCGCAAAATCGTCGAAGCCCACGGCGGCCGCCTCCGAGTGCAAAGCGAAGTAGGCCGCGGCACCCAGTTCACCCTAGAACTCCCCGCCGCCAACGAACTAGCCCCAACCCCCGCGCAACTCCCCGACCCGCAAGAATAACGCATCCCCCGAGCCGTGCTTTATTCCCCTGTGGTCCCAACTTCGTCCCGCAAACGCCTCTGTCGATGTGACCGACGCAGGCCAGTCCGCCTCAGTACCCGGCCTGAGCAATGGTCGCCGCCGAGCAGCCGGATACCACGAGGAACTCGCGGAACTCGGTCTTGATATGTTCGTCGCAGCGGTTGACCAGGAACTCCACGTCCTGGATCACTTTCAGCACCGTGCCGCCCCGTTCAAGCGGCTGTGGCGACATCCGCGGGCGGTCACAGTTATGGATGCAGTCATGTCGCCGTTGGAAGATCGTGCGGAACCGCTCGACGAACTGCTCGATTGCAGCCTCCCTCGCCGTGTGCTTGTCCTGAGCAGCCTTTGCAAGGTAGTCTGCCTGAGAGATGCCAAAAAGCCGGATCTTCGCGTCGGGATGCGACATCCAGGCGTCAAGTTTGTCGCGGAAGAACTTCTGCCCCCTGCGGAAAAACTTGTTGAAAAGATCCTGAATGGTCTTCAGGCTGACGACGTTCTCTCGCTCCATCATCTTTCGAGCGGCCATCCGCCATCGCCAGTTCTCGTTGTCGTACTCTTCGAGAATGGCGCGAAGCGGAAACTTGATCTCGTAGACCCAATCCGGGAGCGTGATCGTCGGCTGGCGGCTCTTTGAACTCGCCGTAGCCGCAATCATGTCCGTGTAGGCGTCGCAGAAGTACGCGTCCAGTGCCCCGACCGCGAACATCCAAGCACCCCGCAGCAGGTCGGAACGCAGCAGCTTCTCGACAGGTGTGCCACGTGGCAGTGGGTGTGCGTGAGCCACAATCGCCCTCGCCCGCGCAATGTCGTCATTGAAGTGCTGAAGGGCGGTGGCGGGCATGGCGGACTACGAAGATCCGTGAATAGTGAGTCCCGTCTTCAGTCCGCCTCAGCGTAACCGAGCGCTTCCTCGTTGTAGTGGATTTTCTCGTCTTCCTCGTCGTACCAGACATTCCGGTCCGCAGGGAAAACAACATTCCAGAGGTCAACGAGCTCCTCGGCCTCGAGGCCGCTTCGGACGTGCTGTGCGAGTTCAACTGCCGATAGTACCGAAGCCGCAGGCATCTCCGGAAAGAGCTCGGCGTAGATTTCCGTGAGGGCAGTCGGCTTTGCGTTCTCGATGCCCTTTGCCAACCGGTCGGCGGCTTCGTTGGTTGATAATGCTGGCATGTCTTGCCTCTGCAGCCGTTCAAGTCAAGCTCTAGTGCCCGATTGTATTGTACCGCTGTCTACGCGTGCGGCCAAATTGATCTGAACAGACCGTCAACATGACGCCGCACCGTGGCTTCGTAACACCGGACCCCAGACAGAATAGGTTCTAACGGTGTCCAGTTGCCCCGAGTAGCTCCGGATTTGGCGCGGCCTCACCGTACTGCGTCATTCCGACGGTAGCGCCGTCTAGGCGCGCTTCATTCAACCTGCCTTCGATCCCACGACACAAAGCTGCGGATCGCCGTCTTATTCCCCGCCGCGCAGCCAAGGAGCCTTCGCCGACTAATCACAACCCGAAGTGCCAGTTTTGAAGTTGCGCTTTTGAGGTTCCTTTGTCTGTTTTCTCCGCAAAGCAGCAGGGTTTTGGTGTCCGGCACTCCCCTCTTAACCCGAAGCGTAAGCGAGGAAATTCCTGGGAAAAGCGTCGATCAAAGCGTTCCTCGCTGACGCTTCGCGCTTACGATTCCACGAAAAGCGCAACTTCAAAAAGCGCGAGCGAGGGCGACGCACACCAACCGCAGGTTGGTCGCGAAGCCCTCCCGTCGTACCAGGACGAATGCAGCGGGCCCACATGCCGCGCAGCCATCAACAATCCCTAATTCTCCGCGGCCGAAAACTGAGGGCGAAATCAGCCACCCAAGCCTGTATAGTCTCGATCGGTCTCCACCGTCACGCACACCGCCACGATCGAGCACGCTCCACGGTGCAAATAAAAAAGAATTCTCGACGCGCTCGCTCACTCAATGCGCAAGCTGCGAAGGGCAACCGCGTGAGCATCACCACGGAACCAGCGACCCCACGCCACGAAGCCTCCGCGCTCCTCGGGCCACTCGACACCCCCGAGGCCCCTCAGTCGCTCGACGGTGCGGACATTCGCGCGGACGCCCGGGCGCTCGACCCCTCGACCGAGGCCGCGGCCTACCTCGCTGCCAGCCGCCTCGATGGCGTGCCCCGCCTCGCCTTCTGGCGAGACTCGTGGCACGGTTGGCGCGCCGGCGCGTATCGCGAAATCCCGCCCAGCGAGATTCGCGCCGACCTCGTCCGCTGGCTCGCGCCGCGCTGCCACCATCTCAACTCCCGCGTCACGACGAACGTGCTCGATTGTCTCCAGGCGCTGGCCCTGGTCCCCGGCTGGGTCGATCAGCCGAGCTGGCGCGAGGACGCCGAGCCACCACACCCGCCCCAGTGGCCGCCCGGCGAGATCATGGCCGCGCGGAACCTGCTCGTGCATCTGCCGAGCTTTCTGGCGCAGCGCGAGTACAGCATCCAGCCCACGCCCCGATTTTTCGGCGCGGCGGCGCTCGATTACGACTTCGACGAAAACGCCCCACGCCCGGTCGAGTGGCTCCGCTTTCTCACTTCCCTTTGGCCCGGTTCCCAAGAGCAAAGTACGCTCCTCCAGGACTGGTTTGGCTATCTGCTCACCCCCGACACGTCCCACCAAACGATCCTGGTCGCGATTGGTCCCGATCGCTCGGGCAAGGGGACCATCGCGCGTGTCGCTCGCGCCCTGATCGGAGCGGCGAACGTCGCCTGCCCGACCCTCGCCAGCCTCGAAACCAAATTCGGCCTGGGGCCGCTGCTCGGTAAGTCGTTAGCCATCATCAGCGACGCCCGCCTGAGCCCCCGCGCCGATGGCCCCCTGGTGAGCCAGCGCCTCATGAGTATCAGCGGCGAGGACACTCTTTCCATCGACCGCAAGAACCTGGAACCGATCACGGCCAAGCTGCCCACCCGGCTGATGATCCTGGCGAACGAGCTGCCGCGCCTCAGAGACAACAGCGGGTCCCTCGCGCGCCGGATGCTGCTGCTGCGGATGGAACGGTCTTTCTACCAGCAGGAGGATCGGGCGCTCAGCGCCAAGCTGTTCGACGAGCTCCCTGGCATCCTCATGTGGGCCATCGACGGCTGGCGGCGGCTGAGCGAACGCGGCTACTTCGTTCAGCCCGACAACGGCTACGACCTGATCAATGACCTGGACGATCTCGCCAGTCCCATTCGCGCCTTCATCAAGGAACGCTGCGAGGTCCATGGCGAGGGGCGCGTGACAGCGAGAGATTTGTTTGCTGCCTGGTGCGCATGGTGCGCGGCGAATGGCCGTCAAAACTGCGAAAATGTGCAGACATTCGGCCGAAAATTGAAGGCCGCGCTGCCGCGTCTGTCCACCATATGCCCGAGAGCAAGTGGTCGTCGTCCAAGAACTTACGTCGGCATTCACCTGCCCGAAGACGACGACTGAGTGGTGCGCACGGTGCGCGGTGTGCGCGCACTAATGCATGCTTCGTGCTGGCACGATTATTCCGACGACGCCCCCCGCACGCCTCCAGCGGTGGCAAGAACACGCGATTGGCACGTTTGGACGACGCGTGCCTCGCTTGCCGCTCGGTGCGGCGCGGCATAGGATGGATCCTCGATCTGATGCCGGACGAGCGTCCGCGACGATCTCCTTCGAGTCGACTACCAAGAGCCAACATCCGAGCGAGGAAGTCTCCGTGCCACACGAGATGAGCCGTTTTCATGGCGTCATGCCCCCCATCGTGACTCCCTTCCAAGAGGACGGCGGTATCCATACCGATGCCCTGCGGGCGCTCGTCGAGTGGTACGTTACGGCGGGCTGTCACGGTCTCTGGGTCTGCGGTGGCACGGGCGAAGGCGTGAGCCTCACTCGCGACGAACGCGCCGAGATGGCCGAGCTCGTCCACGAGTTTTCCGACGATCGCCTGCGGATCATCTTTCACGTGGCTGCCGCCACGACGGCCGACGCCGTGGCCGCGGCCGAACGCTGCCAGGAGTTGGGCATCGACGCCATCTGCAGCGTGCCCCCTTTCTTCTATGGCAAGAGCGACGCGGAAATCATCACCTACTATCGCCGTTTGGCGGAAGTGACCGATCGGCCGATCTTCCTCTACAACCTCCCCGATGCCAGCGGCGTCCCCCTCCCCCTTTCGCTCGTCGACAAGATCGCCTCGGCCGTGCCGACGGTGCTCGGCATCAAGCAATCGGCCGGTGTGTGCGATTACGTCTACGAACTGAAACGCTGGCGTCCCGACTTCAACGTCTTGATCGGCCGTGGCGAGACGACCTTGCCCGCCCTGACACTGGGGGCGAGCGGCGTCGTGTGCGCCTCGCTCTGCATGGCGCCGGAACGTTTCGTCGCCGTGTACGACGCCTTCCTGGCGAACGACCTGCGCCGTGCGATCGATGCCCAGGCCGCGGCGGGGCTGGTGAAAGACATCTATCGTAAGTTTCCGGTGATCGCCTCGACCAAGTGGATCAACGGCCGGCAGATCGGCATCGATTGTGGCGAGGTCCGCGAGCCGCTGGCGAAGATCACCCCGGAGATGGAAGAAGGGCTGGTCGAACTGGCGGTTTCGCTCGACCTGCTCGAAGGCGAAGGGGTGTTGCCTACGACCGGTATGAGCCGCACGCGTCCGCGCTAGTTGCTGGCGGATCGTCTCGACGATCGTACGTTGCCCGCGCCGCGCGTGAAGCGGGAGTTTCGATATGGCTCAACTCGGCATCAGCGAATATCGCACGATCGTCCTGGCCAGTGGCCTGGTCACGCGCGAAGCGGTCGAGGCCGCCGAGCAGGCGTTGCGCGCCGCGGGCAAGATAGAGCCCACCGCGGACGATCTGGCTCATCAGCTCGTCGAGCAAGGCGTGGTCAATCGCTGGCAGGCCCAGCAGATGCTCGCCGGCCGCCCGCGGTTTCATCTCGGCCCCTATCTGATTCTCGATTCGATCGGGCAGGGGGGCATGGGGCAGGTCTTCCGCGCCGAGCACCTCGTGATGGGACGCATGGTGGCGGTCAAAGTGCTGCCACGCCATAAGTCGACTCCCGAGGCGGTCGCCAGCTTTCAACGAGAAATCCGCGCCCAGGCGCAGCTCGACCATGAGAATCTCGTGCGAGCGCTCGACGCCGGTCACGATGGCAACGTTCACTACCTGGTGACCGAGTACGTGCCCGGCACCGACTTGCGCCGCTTGATTCGCCGCGCGGGGCGGCTCTCGCCCGCCATGGCCGCCTCGATCATCACGCAGGTGGCGCGCGGTCTGGGACACGCCCACGAAAAGGGGCTCCTCCACCGCGACGTGAAGCCGGGCAACGTGCTCGTGACCCCCGACGGACGGGCGAAAATCTCCGATCTGGGGCTCGTCGGCTACTTCGAGGGAGACGTCGACGATCCGCAGACCGGCAAGATCGTCGGAACGGCAGACTACCTCTGTCCCGAACAGGTCTTGGGAAACGTCAAGCTCACGCCCGCCAGCGATATCTATTCCTTGGGCTGCACCCTCTATTACGCGGTGACGGGCAAGGTGCCGTTCGCCGGAGGATCGACGCGCGACAAGGCTCGCGCCCACGTGCGCCACGTGCCGCTCAAGCCTCAGTTGCTCAATCCCGACGTGGACGAGGAATTCGCCGACATCATCCTGATGATGATGGCCAAGGACCCCGCGCAGCGCATCGCCACCACGGCCGAGGTCGTCGAACGTCTGACGCCCTGGCACGATGGCGGCGTGCCGATCGCGGTTCCTTCGGCCGCGCGCGGGCGAGAGATTCCCACTCCACCCCCCATCGGCCAATCCCCCGCGAACTACACGCCGGACCAAGGAGACACGCAACCGTCGTTCGTCATCGCCACGTTCCTGCCGCACGAGTTAGGAGACGATGACTCCATCAGTCAGACGTCGCAAGGCACGTTTCCCATGGCGGCAGCGACCGAAGAGACGCAACGATCGATGTCCCGCATTCGCTCGACGCTTGATCATTTCGAACGGCAGGGCATCCCGCGCAGTGTGTCGATTTTGATTGCCATCGCCGCCGTCGTGGCGGCCGTCTGCCTGGCTGCCATCGTGGCGGGCTATTGAGCTGCGACAGGAGGGGGGGGATTGAGCAGTGGCGGAAGCAGGCAGGTTCTAGGAACCCGCGGGCGGGGTACCGGCCGGTCCGTTTTCGGCGGGCTGCTGGTCCTCTTCCTGCATCTCTTGAAAGACGTCGCGCAGCGATTTCCCGCCCGCTGGCTTGTCTGCCGGTGCGTCTCCACCAGCCGGCGCCGTCGCGGGTGCGGCGGCAGGTGCTGCGGGCGAGGCAGCCGGAGCAGGAGTGGCCGGAGCCGGAGCAGGAGTGGAGGGCGCGGCGGCGGGAGCTGCGGCCGGCGCGGCGGGGGCCGCGGCCTGGCGCGCTTCGCGCAGCTCGTGCTGCAGTTCGTCGAGCGGCGCGCTGGCCATGAAGTTGTTCACCAACTGCAGCGTATCGGTGAACAGGCGATCGATTTTCCGTTGCAGGAGCGGATCCTTCGAAACGGTACGCTGCTTTTGCGCATCGATCAGCAGGGCGAATTGCTCGCGCGTGCGCAGCGCGCCCAGCTCGTTGTTCAACTTTTCAGCCTCGGCAAGCTTCCCCTCGTCGAGGCGGGCGCGGATCAACGCCATGAGCACCTCGCGACGGACGACCAGGTCGACCAGTTCTTCCTGCAGGCCGACGATGAAGCCTTCGGCCGATACGCGTTCGTCGTCACGCTGCATGGGGGCCTGCACCCTCGCCTCCAGACCAGGCACGATCGGCAGCCGCGCGAGAAACTCGCCGCCGCTCTTCACCACCAGAATGCGGATCGGCTGCGGACCTGGGGGCACCTCGACCACCCCCTGGCTGTCGCTGCGCCCGAGGGAAACTGTCGTCTTATCGTTCGGGCCGTAGGCGAATACCTCGTAGCCGACCAGCGGGCGGTCGGGTTCGGTACGCGAGCACAGCTCCAGTCGCGTGACGCCAGAGGGGGACTTGATCTTCAGCGCCAACTGCTCCGTGCGCCCACGTTTTCTTGCGGCCAACGCCCCGCGGATGCCACTGTGAACGGCGCCTTTCGCGTCGGTGTCCCCCACTTCGTCGATCATCACGTAGGTGTAGGGCACCCCTTGCAGCTTCTTGACCGATCCGTCTCGTTCGTTCAGACGCATGATGGGTCGAAAGATATCGCCCGCAGAGACGAAGCTCAGGCCGGGATCGCGCGGCGGCAGGCCCGCCGCGCGCAGCTTGAGCGTGGCTACCTTGTTCTCGACTTTGTCCACGAGCGCCAGCGGCGTGAAGCTGTCGAAGACCGCGCGCACGACCTCGTTCGTCAACGGCCGGGTTTGGGCATCCTGACGCTCGACCGTGGCGCCCCATGTCTGTGTCCGCACGTCGTACTCGCGCGAACGGATCTTCGTGCCGCGAGAACTCGCCCCGACGGACACCAGCAGAACCTTGTCCGTTTCGAGGGCCGATGGAGGGAGGTCTTCGGCCGTGACCTGCGCGAGATCGTCCAGCAGCAACTGGCGCAGGTGGGCGTCGGGCGCGATCGATTCGATCTGCCAGGCGGCGCCGACCAAAGAGTCGAGTCGATCGACCACCTGGCTGCTCAACCGCGGCGCGTAATCGGCGGGCAATCGCCCGTCGTCGGCCGTGGCCACGATCAGTTGCAGGCGGTAGGGGGTCATATCCCACAGCGATTGCGCCACCGCCGGGATCGCGCCGAGTGCTAGCCAGGCCGCGGTCACGGTGACAAGTACATGGCGGATGATTCGATCCCTCAGGCGTCGTCTCATGGCTGCCCCTGCTCCGACGCTGCGCGCGCGTCGGTCTGGGCCACCCCCACCGGCAGCGGGGCGATCTGCCAGCGTTCGATCTCCTGGTAGAGCGAGACGGGGGCTTCGCCGATACCTTCCAGGTCCTGGTGATAGGCGAAGTAGTCGGTCAGTTGCCAGAGGGGCACGACGGTGACGTCCTCGGCCGCCAGGCGATGGATCTCGAAGAGCTTGTCGCGCGCCGTGCGCCAATCGCTGGCGTGAGCCAATTGTCGCAGGGCCTGATCGAGATACAGATTCGAGGCCCCGGCCAATCCGCCCGAACCGAGCAGTTGGCGCGCATCGACGATCGGTTCCCAGAGGGCCAGTTCGGCGTAGCGCAGGTCGTGGGGGGGGTGCTGGTCGGGTGGTTGCAGCGGATCGAGCTCGACCAGATCGACTTGCAGCCCCAAGACCGCTTCAAGCTGTCGCGCGATCTGCTCGCAGGCGCGGCGGGCGATGTCTTCGGCCGGCAGGGCGATGATGAGCTTCGTACTCTTGATGGCGGCCTCTTGCTCTTCCTGCGTGAGGGGCACCGCGGGAGCCGAGGCCGTTTTGGCATCGGGCGTCGAGGGGGGCGCTGCATCGGCTTGCTCGTCGTTGTTCTTCTTGGCGAGTTCCGACAGGGCCACGCGCGACAGCACGCGTGCCAGATTGGGATCGAAGGGCCGAACGTGTACCTGGTCGTTGTAGGCATAACCGAGCGGAAATGGCCCGCTAATCACCCGGCTGCGCGCGTCGTGGCGCTTGTCGAGCAGATCGCGGCTCAGAATCAATGATCGATTGATTCCATACACCAACGCGCGGCGGAACTGTCGATTGGCCGGCAGCGGTCTCGCAAGATTGGGAATCAGGCAGTGGACCGTCGGTACGCCATAGGACGCGACGGTCACGTTGGGAATGGCATGTACTTTGCCAAGCTGCCAGGGATTCACACGATCGAGCAGCAGGATATCGCCCAAACGCAGTGCCTTGATCGCCGCGTCGGCATCGGCGATGTGCCGTTCGTCGACCAGGTGGGGCTGTGCAGGACCACGATCGAAGTAGTTTTCGTTGAGCGTGTATTGAATGGCGTCCCCTGCGTTCGACTCGATGCGATAGGGTCCATCGGTTGGCACCGGCTGGCGACCTTCACGCACCGCGTCCCAATCGATCACGGGGCCTTGCAGCATCGCTTCGGGCCGGAGAGTGGTGCGCCGCAGACGCACGTTCGTCTCGAACACCGTGGGAACCTCGACGCTGGCGAACAGCTCGGCCCAATCGGAGCGATAGATGGGGCTTTTCGGATCGGACAGGGCCAGGAGTTGCCGCGCGAGATCAGCGCCGCCGAGCACCGCGCCGCCGGGAGACCAGGTGATGTCATGGCGCAAGCGAAAGTTCATGCCGACACCCAGATCGACGCTCTGCATCTCTCCGAGCGGGGAGCGATACTCGCCCCCCTCGACGCCATAGCCGGCCAGCTCGAACAGCCCGCGATGCAGCAATCGCCGACTGCGCCGCGCGGCCCAATCGTCGAGCACGTGGACCTGGCTGGGGTCGGGGGGAGCCGGCTGCGCGACCCCCACTGCCACGTAGGGGAAGCGGCGATTCAGATCGGTGAACAGCGTCCGCGCCGCGGCCAGGTCAGGCCAGATCGTCATGGCGCGCCGGGCCGCGGCATGCGCCTGGCGGATGCGACCGGCCGCCAGTTGTGATTGCGCCTCGTCGACGGCCGATCGCGAACGTTGCTCGAAGAACCCTCGCCACTGCAGGACCGATGCCTCGTCGGGATACTTGGCCGAGAGTCCGGAGAGCAGGCGGCGGGCCGCGGGGAATTCATCCTGCGAGAGCTGCTTCTCGATCAACTTGCCCGTCGTAATGCCCAGCGCGCGCGGCAGACCGGGGGATTGAGGATTGCGATCGTACAGCTCGAGCAAGAGCGCCAGCACGCGATCGTACTGCGCCTGACGTTGCCACGTTTTGGCCTCTTCGAACAGATAGCGTTCGATGGCCTGCTTCACGCCGTCGAAGCCGGCGTGCGTGTTGTCGAGGTAGGCGTAATAGTCGTAGGCGGCGTCGAACTTGCCCGCCGCGACGAGTTTGTCTGCCTCGGACATCACCATTTCTTCCCAGAAGGTGATGCTTTGCACGTCGCGCCAGCGGAGCTCGAACTTTTCGGCCGGCTTATCCGGAAACCGCACGATGATGATGTCCGAGCCGCGCGGGTTCTCGGGACGCCGCCGTCCGACGAACTCGAGCGGTAGCACCTTCAGGTCATTGCCATCCTTGAGCAGGATGCGATCGAAGGGATCCTGTTCGTAGAAAGGGGCCGTGGGGGCCGAGGGCGAGGTGGGAATCGCAGGCCCTGCCGGCGCGTCGACGGGTGGCGGGGTCGCGTTGTCGGGGGGGGCAGGCTGCTCGGCGTTGGGAGTCTCTGCCGCCGGTTCCTGCGCGAGCGCCGTCCAGGCTCCTTGCGCCACGATCGCCGCCAGCGCAAGCAGCACTACGACCGCGCGCCACGGCGTTCGCCGGCGGCGGTACGGTCGGATCGAGGTCTGGCGTGGGTTGAGCATCGAGGAACGGCGACTGGCAGAAAGTGACGAGCGGACGATCCCATTCACGAGCGCTACGGCTGCGGCACGACGTACAACGTTCCATCGTGACCGGCGACGACGAGATTTGTACCCACCGAAAGTGGGCCCGACGCCAAGGGGCAACCGAGCTCCACGCGACCAGTGGATTCGCCGGTGTCCGCCGCGACGCGGTAGACCACGCCGGACACGGTGGCCAGAACGATACTGTCGCCTACGGCGGCAGGTTCTCCGGTCAGGCTGCCGTGGGGCAGGGGGGCCTTCCAGGCGTTTTGTCCCGACGAGTCGAAGCAGTGCATCTGGGCATCCTCGGTCACGAGCACTACATGGTCCCCCGCGCCGTACGGCCCCCAGGCGACACGGCCACCCAAATTCCATGGTTCGCCCGGCGCAAGATCGGGCAATTTGAAGGCTAGAAGCCGGCCTTTCGCATCCACCGCGTAGGCAAACGATCCGGCGACTGCCGCGGGAGTGACGAGTGGTGTTTCGAACTCGACGGTGGCGGCGGCCGCCAGATGCGCCGCCGGCTGTGATTCGACCGTCAGGCGGTAGAGCCTGGTACTGCCGTCGGCGAGCAGGGCCTCAGTCTCGCTGAGGGCCGTGGGACGCAGCCAGCCGATCGTCGCCCCTGCCGCGAGTGCAGGTTGAAAGGGTTCGATCGCGACGGCGCCGGGTTCGGCCGGCACGAACGACACCTGACCACCTTTGCCCGGCGCGAGGAGGCCCCCCGCGATTCCGCCGGGCTGGCAGGCTAGGGTATCGGGCAGGCTGACGAAGCGGGGGCGTCGATCTCCGCCGCCCCCTTGGAAAACAATCACCCGCTGTTCGTCAGCGGCGCCGACGGCCGTCCAGTCGTTGGCCAGTGCGACCAGCCGCGACGCATCGGGGATCGGCATCGAGAGATCGAGGTGTTGATTCGGCTGGCTGGCGACCAGGTTCCCAGCGAGCCTGGCGCTCGGCAGACTATAGATCGAACCGGTGGTGGTCATGCCACCGACGGAGGCGGCAGCCGTGTCGACTTGCGGTCCGCCGGCCAACGGCGCGGCCAGCGCGGTTTCCCAGATCCGCTTGCCATCGCTCGAGCTCACCGCCGAAACGAGCGCGCCGGGCCAGCCTTCTTTGCGCCGGACGTGGAAGAGCACGTTGCCCGCGGCGCGAAGCGGTTGCAGGAACTTGTCGTGCTGATCGTTCACCCAGCGAGGAGAGAGCCGGGCGTTCGCCGCCTGGACGTCATACTTCGTGAAACGATCGTCGGCCACGAAGAGTTGATTGCCCGCCGCCAGGAAGTAGCGTGTGAGGGGCTCACCCTCCTGCGGCGGAGTCGTGGCCACGTTGGTGAGCGGAGTCGGCTGATCGGGCGTGCCGATCTCGAACGTGTAGATCGCGCCTCGGTCGGTGATGACCGATAACCACCGCTCGCGGACGAGTGGCGCGACGTCAACGTGCCCTTCGAGCGGAACTTCTTGCACGGGCTTGAGCTCAAGCCCGTGCTCGTTGCCGACGAAGACACGCAGCACCGACGAATTCAGACGATGGTTGTCGACGAGCAGGACGTAGCGGCTGGCGAGCACCGGCGCGACCCGAATCGTGCCTGGCTCGTGCCCGACATACGTAGCACCGGCACAAGTGCCGTCGGCAAGCGAGATGACGTACAGGGTCGAATGTTCGCCGGGGAGGTACGCGTAACGCTGTCGCGCATCGATGCCGGGCGCTACGGCGAGCTCGTCGGGAATCTGCGTCGATCCGGCGGCGGAGCCCGTGTCGAGCTGGATGCCGATCAGCTTGCCGCTTTTCGTACTGACGAGCACCCGGTCGCGCAGCAGCACGGGATCGGCGACGAGGGGCTCGCCCAGGGGATGCCGCCAGCGGGGCTTGCCGGTGTGCGACTCGACTCGGCAAAGTTCCCGACGCGCGCCGTCGACGAGCAGCAGATCGCTGCCGGCATCGGCATTCAACGGAGTTGGCACGTAGCGCGTCTCGAAGCCAACGAATTGTCGCCAGAGCAGCGTTCCATTCGTGGCATCGAGCCCATAGGCGGCGCCATCGACGAGCGCACTGACCACCTGGCCCTCGACGCCCGGCGCGGCGGCGCCCGTCGTCCGCGCCAGCGAGACGCTGGCCACGATCGGCGATTCCACGGGAGCGGTCTCGGCGGGCTGTTCGGCGGCGGTATACGCGACCGCTGCTTGTTCAGCCTCGACGATCTTCGTCACCGCCTCGACGAGCGCCGCGTTCGATTGGAGATCGGGATAGATTTTCAGCAACTGCTTGCGAACGTCGTAGGCACGGCGGGTCTCGCCGGCGCCCACGGCGTCGTTCATCTCGGCCACGGCCTTGTTCAAGGCCGCTTCGCGATCGATTTCACGCGTGGTGAGCGCCAGCAACTGGTCGATGTTGGTCAGTTGTTGCTCCGACTGCATGGCCTTGGGCACCCAGCGTGCCACAAGGGCCAGTGCCTCGCGCGATTGCTCGACCCGGGCGGGATCTTGCTTCTCGCGGGCCTGCTGGGCGAGCCCCTCGGCGATCGCGGGCAGCAGCGAGGCAAGATCGCCCGAGGCTTCGCCGAACTCCTGCTCGCGCGAGATCTCGCTCAGCACCTGCTTGGCGGTGTCGAGCGCCTTGCTCCAGTCGCCGCCGCCACTTGTGGCTTGGCGCAGTTGTGCCAGTCCGCGATGGACTCGTGCCAGACCCACGCCGGTATGGCTGGGATAGTTCGCCAGGTAGAGGTCGTAGCGATGGACCGCCTGGGTGTACGCGCCGCTGCGGTATTCATTCTCGGCCAGCTCGAGCGCCTGGTCCCCCGTTTCACGGAAGATCGACCAGACCAGCACCCCCAAGGCGATGAACAGCGCGAGCAGTACACCGCCCCCCACCATCATCAGGTTCGAGTCCCAGCCCGATTTGCCCGGCTTGAGCTTCGCCGTGCGGGCGCGTGAAGTGGGGCGTTCCTTCTTCACAAAGGGATCGGCGTCGTCGATGACAACCGCCGTGAGAGCGCCTTCGTCGCTGATCAATTCGAGCTCATCGCCGATCGGCGCCAACTCCTCGTCGGCCGTCGCCAGCTTATCCGGTGTCACGGCCGCGGACTTGCCTGTCGAAGGAGGTGGCGATTTCGAGGCAGGCTTTTTCTTTTCGGAGGATGCCGGTTTGGGGGCAACCGTGTGCGGAACTTCTTCGAGCGGCGCCAATTCGAGCTCGGCGGCAGCGTCCGGTTCGGGCTGAAGCTCGAGCTCGGCGGGAGGCGCGTCGTCCGGAGCCGGCGATTCCTCGCGTACCGGCGAGCGGGAAAAGTCGCGAAAGAACTCCTGCAGGCTCGTGTCGGCATCGGGTTCCAGATCGCTGGCCGAGACGCGTTCCGTCGCAGTGATGGGCGTGCGAAAGAATTCGAGCGCCCCCTGATTTCCCACGCGCGAGGCGGCAAAGGGGGACAGCGCCTGCACGACCTCGTCCGGGGTTTGATAGCGCGCGGTGGGATCGCGCGCCAGCATCCTGGCGATGACCTGATCGAGCTCGGGCGAAATCTCGGGACGCAAGCTGCTGGCGACCGGCGCGTCGCGCGTCGCCCGCGCGAGCAGCTTTTCCATCGTATTCTCGCCCGGGAAGGGGAGCTTGCCCGTCAACAGGCGAAACAGGGCGCAGCCCAGGCTGAAGATGTCGGCGCGGATATCGGCGTGCTTGAAGTTCTCGGCCGCCTCGGGGGCGATATAGTCGGGCGTGCCGATCGTTTGACCGACCCGCGTCAGCGCGCCTTCTTCTTGCGTCTCGCTGACGAAGCGCGCCAGCCCCATGTCGAGCAGCTTGACGACGGGCCGCGATTTTTCCGAGTTCCAGGTGACCAGCATGTTCACCGGCTTGATGTCGCGATGCACCATCTTCTGGGCGTAGGCGTGGCTCAGCCCTTCGGCCGCCTGCATGGCGCACTCGCACGCCGCGGCAATGGGCAGGGGGCCTCTGGCCCGCAGCCAGGCATTCAGGTCGCTCCCCTCGACATACTCCATGACCAGGAAGTGCGTATTGCCGACGCGGTCGGCGTCGAAGGCGGTGATGATATTGGGGTGATGGAGCGCGGCCGCGGTTTTGACTTCGCGATTGAAGCGTTCGACGGCGCGCGGTTTCTTGAGCAAGTGCCGCGCCATCACCTTCAGGGCCACGGTGCGCGCCATCACGTCGTGCTGCGCTTTGAAGACGACGCCCATGCCCCCCTTGCCGATACGGTCGATCAAGCGGTAACGCCCCAGGTAGAACCGATCGCGCCCGGCCAGGAGTTGCCGGGCCTGCCAGAGCGAAATGTACTGCTTCTCGACCAGCCACTTGGCGACGCTGCGCGGATCGACGGGAGTCTTCGACTCGTTGGCGCGGCGCGAGACCTTGGCCAAGAGGTCGGCCGGCAGCAGGCTGCTGCGCCGCAGCACGTTCAAGAATTCATCGATCTTCAACTGGGACATGTCGTTCTTCTCGCGAGGCAAGCGACGCCTGCACTGGTTTGCGGTCGTTCTCGGTGGCCGAAGGTCGGCCGTACGCGGTTCCGGCTACTCGTCGTCCGCCATGCTCGACAGGCGAATGCTCTCCATGCCCACGGCCGTGCCCGAATCCAACACGCGCACCACCGTCTCGTGGGCGGCGTCGCCGCTGGCCATGACCATCAGGCGGGTGGCGCCGGGGCGACCTCCGCTGCCGGCCTTCAATTCGCGGAGCTTCGTGAGGAGCTCGATTTCGCTGTAGGCGGCGGCATCCTCGACCCAGACCGTGTTATCTCCTTCGATTCGCACGACGATGTAGTCGTTGTCCTCTTCCAGCTCTTCGATCGTGCGCGCCTGGGCCGCCGTATCGGTGGGGTCGGGCACCGGCATGTCGATCGACTTCTGCAGATTGAAGGTCGACGTGCAGATGAAGAAGATCAGCAACAGAAACGTCATATCGACCATGGGAGTCATGTCCATCTCTTCGTCCCCCGCGAAGGTGCGCTTGGCGAACATCGCCCCCTCTTCATCCTCGGCCAGGATCTCGGCCGGGGTGAGGGCCGCCGTCTGGGACTTCTGCGGTTCGGAATCTTGCGGCACCTCGATGGACTGACCACAACGCGGACACTTGCCGCGCCGCCCGGCGAGGCCGTCGTCGACTTTCAGTCGCTTGTTGCAGTGAGCACAGTGAAAGCGGATGGTCATGGCACAGCCAGTCGTCGTTCGTTGCTTTCTTCGGCAGCTCCGCCCCGCATCGCGTTCGTCACTCGGCCTCGAACACTCCGATGTAGAGGTGAATTCCCTCCACGGTGGTGGCCGCGGAGGCCACGCGGGTCACCTCGCGATGGGGCACGCCGCGCTCCGCCTTGATGATGACCGTCCCTTTGCCTTCGCGCATGCCCTGCTCGACCAACTCACGGATTTGAGTTTCTTGCGCCTCGTTTTCACCGGCCAGGGGCGTACCCGCCTTGCCGTCTCCCAGGTAGATCGCGGCTCGGCTGCCCCCCGTATCACCCACCGTGATGATCACGGCGGAGTTCTGGCTCACGGCCTTGCCGTAATGCGCCGGCGGCAGGTCGGCCGAGGCCTGCGTATCGATCGACGAGGCCACCAGAAAGTAAATCAGCAACAGAAACGTCATGTCGATCATCGGGGTGATGTCCATCTCGTCGTCGGCTTTCATGGGCCGGCGCGGAGGCAGCACCGCATCGTCTTCGTCGTCGACATAGGGTGGTTCGGCAACGGCGGTCGCGGCCATTTCAACGTCCTCCGACCGGCGCCTGGGTCAGCAACGGCTTGAGCGTATCGAAGAGCCGTTTCAACCCGAGTCCGACGAGATCCTCGAGTTTGCGAATACGGATATTGATGGCGGCCACGGCGAAGATCAGCGGAATGGCGATCGCCAGGCCGTAGGCGGTGGTATACAGCGCGAAGCTGATGTCGCCCGCCAGGCTGGTGGCCTCGACGTTGCCCCCCGCGGCCAGCTTGCCGAACGCGCCCACCATGCCGAGCACAGTGCCGAAGAGTCCCAGCATCGGCGCGCTCTTGATGCAGGTCTGCACCCAACTCAAGCGGTATTCGAGATCGGAAAGGATGTCACGTTGAAAACGATCGGCCACGAAGTGCCGCACCTGGTTGTAGCCCAGGTCGCGGTTGGTCAGCGCTAGGTGTACCAGCTGGGGCACGGCGCGCCCGTCTTCTTCGCACAGTTCGATGGCGGAATCGAAGTCTCCCACGATGAGAAAATCGTCGATCTGATCCATGAATTCGGCTTGCGCGTCCTCGTTGCGAAAACGCTGTTGTTGGATTCGCCGCCAGACGACGACTACGCAGAACGCGCCCCACAAGGCGCAGCCGGCGAGCGCCGCGTAATCCAACCACTCGAGAATCTTCATCAGGGCATCGATATTCATCGGCGGCGTTTCAGTCTCGTGGGTTTGAAAATGGTGGGATGGAATCGTGGGCCGCGCTGGTCCAAGGCCCCGCTAAAAGGCGGTTTGATCGATCACGTAGAACTCGTAGCCGGCGCCGGCCTCGCGCACGCCGAAGCGTGTCTTGCGGATCTTGGTGGCCTCGAGTCCCCGGAAATTGCGCTCGACGTTGGCCAGTACGTTTTCCGTCTCGGGAGGAAAGAATTGCACGACGAGCCGTCCGGCGGAAGACAAGCCCGCGCGGGCGACCAGCTCTTGATCGGCCTGCTGCAGGCTGCCCTTGCGCCAGGTCATATAGAGGCGGTTTTCTTCCGCCGCTGCACCGACGCGCGTCTCGGGCTTGGGCTGCGCCAGACGAAAGGCGTACTGCACCTGGTTCGTGCCGCCGACGACTCCCAACTCGATCTTGAAGAAGTCGAGCTGCCGCGCGTACGATTCGAGCGTGCCGCCATCCTGGAAGAAGATCTCCCAGCGTTGGGCGCGTGGGATGCCGGGTTCACCCTTGCCCGATCCGCGTCCCACCTGGCGGCCATCGCCGTGCGACTTGCCCCCGCCCCCCGACTCGACGTTGTCGGTCTCGGCCGGAGGCGTCAGGTCGGCTTGCAGCGTGGCCACGACCTCGGTGATCTGGTCGAGAGCCTGCTCGATTTGCGGCTCGGTCAATTCGCTTTCCTGCGAGATGACTTCGGCGTCGGGGGCATCGATCTCCATGCTCTCGCCGAGAACGCCGTCCTCGGCGCCTCCGCCGATCTCTTCGAGCAAGACCGGAATCGGAGCCTGCGTGACGAAGATGCGGCTCGTCAGCCAGATGAGAAACAGGCTCGCCACGGCAGCGCCGATCAACATCAGCAGCGAGATCATCCACCCCGCCGCGGTGTCGTAGCTGCTCACCTTCAGTTGGGCGGAGGTGCGCGCGGCCGCCGACCGGCGTCGCGGCGTCGCGGGATTGGAATGGGGCACGGACGGTGAAGACATCGACGCTTACTCCTCGAAATTGGCGTCGGGTCGGACCGTGAGATACCACTCCTTCCAGCGTGCGACGAGCGCTCCACGCTCGGCCGACGAGAGTCCTTCCTGGGCGCGGAAGCCGCTGAACTTGCGACTGATGCGCCGCAATCCATCGACCGCCTTCACGACGACGCGATCGTCCGGATCGGTCAGGGCGTAGATCAAGGTCGGCACGTTGTCGAGTTCCGTAGTGCGCGCCAGGGCCTCGACCGCGGCGATGCGCGCCTCGGGGTCCTCGGCGCCGGCCATGGCACGCAAACGCTCGGCATGCTTGTTGATGACTTCCTCATGGCCTTCGTTGAGCAATTCGCGGAAGCCCTCGATGGCGGCCAATTGATCAGGACTCGACGGATCGCCCATCAGCGTCAGCAATTGCTCGGCCGGACCCGACATGGCACGCGCCGCCACGCGGCCTCCCTTCAATTGCACGTCGGTTGTAGTCTGCGGCAGGCCGCGACCGCCCACCAGCGTGCCGCTCCCGATGCGATTCAATGCCTGCTGAGTCGAGCGGACGAGGAAGAGCGTGGCGAGCGCCGTATCGTGCATTGTCGACAGGTGCGACGACTTGCCGGCCCAGGAGCCGTCCTTGACTTGCGAGCTCAGCAAGTAGCGGGCTCCCTCGTCATACCAATTGGCCGAGCGAGCGCTGCTACTGCTACGGTACAACTCGCGGAACGATTGGTATCGTTCCAGGGCGTACAGATAGTAGCAGGTGTAACCGTGAGGTTCGGAGTCGGGTTGGGCACTGTAGTTCTGCTCGAACCAGGCGTCACCCCGTTGTTCGGTATCGTCCAGTCGCGCTACCGAGACGTTTTGCGTGCGTGGACCGGCGTGCGGCTTTTTCTTGTCTTCTTGGACGCGCCGCAACGCCGTCGAGATGTTCGAGCCGCCTCCCTGTGCGCCCAGGCGGAGATAATCCTGGCAGATGTACAGGCTGCCGACGCCGGCCGCGGTCCGCGTCACCGTCAGGTCCAGTTGCGGGACAAGTGCATCGCCTTTCGGATCCATGGCCTGATAGCCGTAGCCTCCCGACGGGTCTTGAACTCGCAGCAGGAAATTCGTCACGTTCTCCCAGGCGGAGATGGGGATCTCGGCCTCGGCGTGTGATGCTTCCCACAACGCCAGCACGGCGTATTGCGTGCGCGGCACATCCCCCTGACGGCTATGGTCGTAGCCCCACGAGCCGTTTTGCTTCTGCTGCTTCAGCAGCTTTTCGAGCAGCTTGGTGATCTCGGGACGATACTTCTGGGCATCGACCGACGCGAGCAAGATGATCGGTAACGCGGCCTGATAGTTGTCGGTGTCGACACCGGGATCGCCGTTGTCGCCGGCCTTGATGGCCAACTGCACCGCTTCATCGATGCGGGGATGAGTGGCTGGCTGGTTGGCTTTGATGAGTGCCAGCGCGAGCAGGCAGCGTCCCCCCAGGGTCTCGGAACTCGAGCTGAACGCCGAGAGGTATTGAACTGCTCGGGCAACGGCCGCCTTCACTTCGGGGCTTTGAGGGGTCAGGCCTTCCGCGGCGAGCACCGCCGATGGGCGAGGGCCCAGCAAAGCAAGAAGGAAGGCCCCAGCAGCGCCTACGGCGAGCGCGACATGCCGCGTGGAGCGGCGCTGTTGGCGCAGCGCAAGGGTATTCGGACGGCAGAGTAACTGCGTCACCTGGCATTCCTCGATCTCTGAATTCGCGACGGCGCGCCGCGCCTTGCGCGAAAGAGAAGGCTGGGCGAAGAAGTAGGTCGCGAGAGGCAAACTTTTCCGGGCAGCTTACCCACTTGGATCGTAATGACGCCGATTGCTAGTGTCAAGTTTTGCAGCGAACGGAAGTTATTGGCCCTAACCACTTTGCCGCCGGCGGCGGCATGAGGAGGGCAATTGACAACGCCCATTTGAGAACTTACGATTGCCCATTCGCTTGGCCCTTGTGGCGGGCATCCGGACAGGTAGCTCAGTTGGTAGAGCACTGGACTGAAAATTCAGGTGTCGGCGGTTCGATCCCGCCCCTGTCCACTTCCGACGTCGTGGGATGAATCGGTTCCCGCGCACGCATGGCGATACCTGTTGGGGTCGCCTTTTCTATGGGCGAGCGCGAGCTCGCTCCGCGCCTGCCTGGTACGATTTCCCCCACTTTTTTTCGCGCGGCGACCGTTTTTGTTGGAATTCGCCTGGAGCCTTCTTTAGACTGCCGCTTGCCGTTCGAGCGTCGGGCAACTCGCTTCGAACGGCCCCTAAGCATTTCTATCGGGGGATAGCGGGCAGTTTCGGCCAAGGGATGTCTGGGCCGTGGCTGACCCGATTTCGGGCAAGTATTGGCGTTCGATTCGGTTTCGGGTGGGGACGGTCGAGCCATCAGGGGGAGCCCTCATGCTGTCTTGAGGCTAGTTTGTCCGTTGCGCACCGTCTGCGCTCGTGATCGGGTCGTCTCTCTCGGGGGGACAGGCCCATGCTCTTCTGGCCGAAGTTTGCGTTGGGAGCGAATTGGGGATCGTTCCAGCCTGCCATGCTCGAGCGTGGCAGAGCGTGGCTGGCACTGTTTCTGCTGGCCGTGGTTTCGCTCGTGCTTTACGGCCGCATCTACGACAATGACTTTGTCGCCATCGACGATGCCACGCACGTGACGGCGAACCCCCATCTGCGCCCACTCTCGATCTCCGGGCTGCTAAACCTCTGGAGCGAGCCGTACGCCAGCATGTATATGCCGGCGAGCTACACGTTCTTTGCCGCCGAATCCTGGCTGGCAGAAGGTCGCAACGCGCAGGGGCAAACGACGCTCGATCCGCGGGTGTTCCATGTGACGAGTGCCGTGCTGCACGCCCTCAATACGGTTCTCGTCTTCTGCGTGGTGCGCATGCTCATTGGCGATTCGATGGCCTGCTTTTTTGGAGCCCTGCTCTTTGCCTGGCATCCGTTGCAGGTGCAATCGGTCGCGTGGGTATCGAGCACGCCGGGCCTGCTCTGTGCATGTGTTTCGCTGCTGGCGACGCATCAATACTTGCGTTTCCGCGGTGCATCCTGGTCGAACGCCGGCTTGACCGGTGCAGACGACGCGGATCAGGGCCCTCGCTCGTGGCGTTGCTGGGCGCATTACGCGTTGGCATTTTTGGCTTACCTGCTGGCGCTCTTGTGCAAGCCCGCCGCCACGGCATTGCCCTTGATGCTGATCGTAATGGAAGTTGCCTGGTTTCGCCGAGGGCTGTGGCGGGCACTGCTGCTGTTCGGCCCCTGGTTGCTGCCTGCGCTGTGGCTGGCGTCGTTGACACATGAACTTCAGGCCCGTCACGTGGCCGAGTTTGTCTACGTGCCGGTCTGGTGGTTGCGTCCCCTCGTGGCCATGGATGCGCTGGCCTACTACCTGCGCAAGTTGGTTTGGCCGATCGGCCTGGGCATCGATAACGGCCGATCGCCCGAATACTTGTTTCAGCACGGTTGGATCTACGTCCATTGGCTGCTTCCGGCGGGCCTGATGGCGGTGGCGGCATGGTCGTCGCAACGCCGCGCCTGGTTGACGGCCATCGGGCTGTTCGTGGCCGGGGTAGCGCCCGTGCTGGGCTTCGTGCCCTTCGTCTTTCAAGATATTTCAACGGTGGCCAGCCGCTACGTCTATCTGTCGATGCTGGGACCGGCGCTCGCCTTGGCGTGGTTCCTCGCGCAGCCCGTGGGCCGTGCCTGGCGCGGAGAGGTCGTTTTTGCCATCGCCTTGCTGGGGCTGTGTACGGTACGCCAGACGGGCTTCTGGCAGGATACGCGATCGTTGGCGGAACGGGGGCTGGACGTGAACGAGCGAAGCACGGTCTCGCTGGCCGCGCTCGCCCAGTTGGAAATCGCCGAACGAGATTATTCCGAGGCCGAGGAACTCTTGCGACGTGCGGCCGAATTCGACCCCGAAGGGGCCCGCGTATGGACCGATCTGGGATCCTTCTACGTGCATATAGGCCGCGCCGAGGACGCGAAACGCGCCCTCCGACAAGCGGCCCGCGTGTGCAGTCTCGATCCGTTGCCGCATGTCTTGATGGCCAAGTTGCGATTGCAGGAACGCGACTACGACAACGTCATCCTCGAAATGCGCAACTTGTTGCGGGTGATGCCCGACCATTGGGAGGGACGTCGCTATTTGGCGGTCGCGCTGTTCCACAAGCAGCAGTACGAACAAGCCGCCCTCGAGGGAGAGCGAATCGTGAATTCACAGCCCAATCAGACCGAGGTGCGCATGCTGGTCGCCACTTCGCATCTGCGCCTGGGTCGATATGAGGCGGCGCGAGCTCATCTACGGGCCGTGCAAGCGGTGCGGCCTGCCGATGCCAACGTGCGTCGAATGTGGCGGGAAATCGAGGCTCTTGAATCCAGCAGGAAAGGTGGATCTCTCAACGCCGACCCCCACTTGCGAAGCGGAAGAAGGCCCGGAAGCACCTGCTGGCGAGCGGTTGGCGTGCTGCCGGCGTGCTAACCGATCGGCGTTTGCCGGCTTGGCTACACGCGTCGCGGCTGCTAGACAATAGGCCAAACGGTCACGCATCACATGCACCCTGGAATGGCCTTCATGAGCAGCTTTGAAACGATCTCGTTGGAAGTCGACGCGCGTGGGATGGCCCGCCTCAGGCTGAACCGCCCCGAGTCGAAGAACGCCATGTCGCCGCAGATGATCGTCGAGCTGCGCGCGGCGGGGCGCAAGCTGGCCGAGGAGCCCAGCGTGCGAGGCATCGTGCTCACCGGGGCCGGTGACGTGTTTTGCGCCGGCGGCGATCTGAAGGGGATGCAGAAGCAGGCCCAGGGCACCCGGGAGGAACGGATTCAGGATGCCACGGAACTGGCCGAGATGCTTGCCGAGTGGAACATGCTGCCGAAGCCGATCATCGGGCGGATCAATGGATCGGCCTTCGGCGGAGGGATCGGGCTGATTTCAGTCTGCGATCTCGCCATTGGCGTGACGTCGGCCAAATTCTGCCTGACCGAAGTGCGGTTGGGGCTGATCCCGGCGACGATCTCTCCGTACGTCGTCGCCCGGCTCGGCGTGCCGAATGCGCGTCGTGTGATGCTCAACGCCCGCGAGATGGACGCCGCGATGGCGGTGCGGTTGGGGCTGCTGAGCGAGGCCGTCGCGCCGGATGAGTTGGACGCCGCGGTCGAACGCGAGATTTCCGCCCTGCTCCAGTGTGCCCCAGGAGCGGTGGGCAACGCCAAGGCGCTCATTCGCTTTGTCAGCACCCACGACACCCCGGCCAATATCGAGTACACCGCGCGGGCGCTGGCCGACGCCTGGGAAAGCGCCGAAGTCGCCGAGGGAATTCAGGCGTTTCTCACCAGGCAAAAGCCGAAGTGGTGCGTCGAATAATAGATGTAAGCTCGCGATACAGAGAAGCCGATGAGGCGCGTAGGTCAGGTACGCCGTACCTGACAATGTTCGATGTCGCCACTCGATTGATTGTCAGGTACGGCGTACCTGACCTACGCGCTTATTTCAGAGCCAACGGCCGCAGGGCGAAGCCGGCCGTGGTGCCGGCGATCTTGTTCGTGCTGGCGACGTAGCAGAACTCGTAGATCTTGTCGCGCGAAAGCTCCTCGAGGTTGTGGAATTCGAGAATGTGGATGCCCTGCTCGATCAGCAGGTAGCGATGCACCGGGATGAAGGTGTCTGAGCCGGGCGGGGGCGGATTGACTTCCAGACCGCTCGTGTCGGAGCCGATCATCATGGCGCCGAATTGCTCGACGAGATACTTCGCCGTATCGAGCGTGATGCCGGCCGAGTCGTGCTCGGCGAGCAGGTCCTGGTCCGCCCCCTCGGCGCCCCAGTAGCGCAGCGTGCCCGTGCGAAACAGCACCACGTCGCCGGGACGCAGTCCGATCTTCTGCCGCGCGAGGGCCGCATCGACGTCGAGCGGGGTGATGGCGTAGTGCGCCGGCAGGGCCTCGACTCCCTTGAGCGCGGCGATGTCGAGCATGACCCCCCGGGCCACGATCGGTGGGATGGTCGTCGCGTCGCACTTGCGCACACCGAAGTTGCCTCCCCAATCCGCTTCGCGGAAGCCGTTGTACCAGTGATTGTCTTCGCCCACGGTGACGTGGCCGAGTCCGTCGATCTGCGTGCCGACGTTGTCGCTCATAAACAGGGCGCAGCTATGCCAGGCCTGGCCACTGGGGTTCTCGGCATCGGGAAAGTCTTTCTGCCGTTTGACCCCTTCGGGTCCGCGGAAGGTCATGATCTCGGCCGGCGCGTGGCCGGGCCACTTGTAGCTGTTGCGGCTGTAAGTTACCCCCAGATCGAACACGCGGCCGGTCGTGGGAATCTTGAGTGCGGCCTCGATGGTCTCCGGGGTCATGGCGTTCAGCGCGCCCACTTCGTCGTCCGCGCCCCAGATCCAGCCATACCCTTTCCCTTTGACCCAGCCGGGTTTTAGGGCGTCGGCGGGCTTTTGACCTCGTGCGGCAGAGGAAGTGAGCAGGGCCAGCGCCGTCAGAAAGAACATCAGCAAAAGGCTCGATACGAGCCAGCGTCGCGAAAGCATGCGAACCAACATCGCCTGATTCCCCCGTCAGCAAGAATGGGTTCGTACTGTCGCCACGAGCCAGACGTGCGCCCGAAACGTGACGAACGAACGTGCCGGCCAGAGATGCCCGGCGAGCGCGGATTCTAGGTCAGCCTGTGGCACGGGGCAACGCGCGCTCCGGAATGCACCCCGCGTGATATGATAGTGGAAGCCCCCGGAAACCCGTCCATGACCGAAATCGAACAGGCCGCTGCCGAGACCGTCGAGGCTTCCGCCGCCGCGTCGAAGCCTCATTGGCTGACGCCCGACGTCGCGGGCAAGCTGCGCATCGTCTCGGCCATGCTCGTCGTGGCCAGCATCGTCATGTTCGGTTTCTACAGCCTCGAATGGTACAAGGCGCATCGCCTGCGCACCGAGGGGGTGCTGGTCGTGGCACGCGTGATCGATCCCGAATCGTATCTGGGCGTGGCCCGCGGTCGGCACAAGTACACGATGTGGGCCTCGTTCCTGCCGGCGGGGGCCACCGACGAGAAAACCGAGGGTGTGCGGGCAGAGATCAAGATCGACGAGCACATCTTTGCCAAGGCGCTCGAGGAGAAGCAGATCGCGCTGCGTTACGACCCCGACAACGCGAACTACTACGGGGTCGAGGGAGCGATCGCCGCGCCCCCCGGTCCGGCCGCGGCCGCCAGCACGTTTCTGGCCTGCGGCATCGCGCTGTGGATCTACATCGCCGTCGTGCAGCGGCGACTCAGCGCCACGCAAACGGCAGCATCGTGAGCCGCTCGTAGGCCTCGACGTATTTCTCGCGAGTCTTGCGAACGACGTCGTCCGGCAGCGCCGGCGGAGGGCTGTTCTTGTCCCAGCCCGTGGTTTCGAGCCAATCGCGAACGAACTGCTTGTCGAACGACATCTGCGGTCCGCCGGGCTGATACTGATCGGCGGGCCAGAAGCGCGAGCTATCGGGCGTGAGCACCTCGTCGATCAAGATGATCTCGCCGCCGACCATGCCCCATTCGAACTTCGTGTCGGCGATGATGATGCCGTGGCCGCGCGCGTGTTCGGCGGCGCGTTCGTAGATGGCGATGCTCCGCTGGCGCAGTTCCTCGGCCACGCTGTTGCCCACGTAGCGCGCCATGGCGGCGAAGGGGATGTTCTCGTCATGTCCCGATTCGGCCTTGGTGGCGGGCGTAAAGATCGGTCGGGGCAGCTTGTCGCTTTCGGTCAACCCCGGAGGCAGCTTCTCGCCGCACACGGTCTGCGATTGGCGGTACTCCTTCCAGCCCGAGCCGGCCAAATAGCCGCGGACGACACACTCGATCGGCACGACGTTCGTCTTACGTACCAGCATCGACCGGCCGACGAGCGGCTCGAGATCGATCTCCGGCGCAAGGCCGAATTCGTGGACGTCGGTCGAGATCAGGTGGTTCGATTCTCCCAGCAGTTCGAACCAGAACTTGCTCAACTGCGTCAGCACGCGTCCCTTGTCGGGAATGCCGTTGGGCATGACCCAGTCAAAGGCACTCGTCCGATCGGTACTGACGATCAGGAGCTGTTTTCCCAGGTCATAGACGTCGCGCACCTTCCCCCGGCGGACGGGCAGGTCGGGAAGCGAGGTTTCGAGCAGAGGGGACGAAGAGGCGGACATGGGGCGGGGCCTTGCCGGGGAGATATGCTGTGGGGAAGGCCGAGTATAGCAGTCCCCTTTGGCCCGAAACAATTGCCCCGCCGACCGGTGAACTCCGCCCAACGACTGCGGTTCTAGTGATGGGCGAGGACTCTCCACCCTTGCAGAAACGTGCCGACACGGGGACGATCAGTAGTTTATGCGACACGCGGGTTCCCTGTCGTCTCGGCTTGTCGACGAGCAATCAGAGCGTTCGATTCGCTATCCGGAAGTTCGTAGAAATATGTATCAGCGGCTCGTCCACATCCTGGAGATGATTCGCTTCAGCCATACGCTGTTCGCCTTGCCGTTCGCGCTGTTGGCGGCGGTGATGGCCTGGCAAGCACCCTCGACAACCGGCGGACCACCGGTCGCGTTCCGCTGGCAGGATTTGCTCGGCGTGTTGCTGTGCATGGTGTTCGCTCGCAGCGCCGCGATGTCGTTCAATCGGCTGGTCGATGCGCGGATCGACGCCGAGAACCCTCGCACCCAGGTGCGTCACATTCCGGCGGGATTGCTGAGCGTGACGAGCGTGGCGACGTTTGCCCTGTCCTGCGTGGTCGGCTTCGTGGCCAGCACGCTGCTGTTTCTGCCGAACTGGTGGCCGCTATATCTGTCGATTCCCGTGCTGGTGATTATCTGCGGTTACAGCTTTGCCAAGCGATTTACGTCGCTGGCGCATTTCTGGTTGGGGGCTGCCTTGATGCTCGCTCCCATAGCCACCTGGATCGCCCTGCGCGGAGAGTTGGCCTGGCCGCCGGTGATTCTCGGTCTGGCCGTCATGCTTTGGGTGGCCGGCTTCGATATCATTTACGCTTGCCAGGATGTTGACTTCGATCGACAGGCGGGGCTGCGGAGCGTGCCGGTACGATTGGGGGTGGCCGGCGCCTTGCACCTGGCGACGATTTGTCACGCCGGCATGATTGGTCTGTTGGCGGTGCTGCCGCTGGTCTATCCGTCGTTTGGTTGGATCTACTGGTGCGGCATCGGGGCGGTCGCCGCGCTCTTGATTTACGAACACTGGCTCGTGCGCCCCGACGACCTGACGCGAGTCAACCTGGCTTTTTATAATGTCAACGGCGTGATCAGCGTCGGCCTGTTTCTCATCGGCGCGGCCGACTTGCTGATGTAACGGCGCACGAGCGCAAGTAGTAAAGGAACCGTATGATCCGCACGGCCTCGGGAAATCTCGATCAGATTCGTGCCAAGGTTCTGGCCGGCGAGCGGCTCTCGCTCGACGAAGGGTTGTTCCTCTACAGTCCCGAGGCGCCGCTGAATGATGTGGGTGCCCTCGCCAACATCGTCCGCGAGCGGAAGAACGGCAACCTCGCCTACTACAACATCAACACGCACCTGAATCCCACGAACGTCTGCGTCTATCGCTGCATCTTCTGCGCGTTTCGCTCCGACCTGCGCGATCCCAAGGGCTACGCCATGTCGGACGAGCAGATCCTGGCGCGCGGCCGCGAGGCGGTCGAGTCGGGCTGCACCGAGATGCACATCGTGGGGGGCCTGCACCATCAGCGCAAGTACGAATGGTACGTGAACATCATTCGCATCCTGCACGAGGCCTATCCCCGGCTCCACCTGAAGGCCTGGACCGCCGTCGAGATCAACTGGTTCCAGCACCTAACGAAGCTGCCCGTGCGTCGCATTTTGGAAGACATGAAGGAGGCGGGGCTCGGCAGCCTGCCCGGTGGCGGCGCCGAGATCTTTCACCCCGAAGTCCGCGACCGCATCTGCGAGCACAAGGCCGACGCCAAGAACTGGATCGACATTCACCGCGAGGCACATGAGCTGGGACTGCACACGAACGCCACCATGCTCTACGGCCACATCGAGAACGCCTACCACCGCGTCGACCACCTGATTCGCCTGCGCGAGTTGCAGGACGAAACGGGGGGCTTCCAGACCTTCATTCCACTGGCGTTCCATCCCGACAACACGAAGCTGGATCACATTCGCAAACCGTCGGGCTTGATGGACTTGCGGACGATGGCCGTGAGCCGGCTGATGCTCGACAACTTCCCGCACATCAAGGCCTATTGGATCATGCTCGGCATCGGCACGGCGCAGACGGCCTTGTCGTACGGCGCCGACGATCTGGACGGCACGGTGCGGCACGAGCTGATCTATCACGACGCCGGCGCGGAAACGCCCGAGCTGCTGACCGTGGAACAGATCCGCCGGCTGATCGAAGAAGCGGGGCGCGAGCCGCTGGAGCGCGACACGCTCTACCACCGCGTGGTCCGCGACGGCGCGAACTGGGAAACGGCCGAGGCGATTGCCGTGGGGGCTTAGTGGCGTGGGCCGCGTGTAATTACGAGCGGTCGACGGATTCGCGGTCCGCATCCACAGCGCCAGCAGATCGATGTCGTAGCGTCGGCACGTTTCAGCGTGGGATGACTGCCCGGCGAGCGTGTCGAGTTAGCGAGTAGACTTCCTGTCCGATCGCTGCCGCTGAGAAAACGAACAACACGGGCCAAGTGAATAGCACATCGACCCGGATGTTCCAACCCTGGTCGATAGCGTGCAATTCATTCAAGCCAAAAAGCCCCAAAGCATCGCCGTCACCAGTGCCGCGAGATGCCGCCAGACTGGGAGACCGTTTGCGTAGAGCATCGAGATGCCGACCAGCATCAGGTAGCCAGCCGCCATGAGAAATGCCCGCTCGGGGTGCAAAATAAAAAACTCTGCCGGCGCATAAACGTTTTCCAACAGCCATTCCATGGTGTTCTCCCGTTGACGGCGAATTTAGCTCGCAATGCAAGTCCAACGGAGAAGGCGTGCTCGGGCTGCCTCATATCACGCGGTCTGACTGAGAATCTGGAAAAAAGCGTTCGCCCTGCGAAATGCCTGTCACCTCACATCCCCCAAGTCCCACACGCGATAGTGCAACCGTTGTTCTGTAAATGACCTTTGTTGGGTGGGGTTACGAGGTTGTCTTGGGGAGGTAGCGTTTCTCGGTTTGCCACTCATCGTCGGTCTCCATCAGCACCGCGGTGGCCAGGCGGAGCAAGGAGGCTTCGTTGGGGAAGATGCTCGCCACGCGCGTCCGCCGCTTCAGCTCGCGGTTCAATCGCTCCAGCGCGTTATTCGTCCGCAGCCGCCGGCGATGCTCGGCCGGGAAGGCGAACACGGCCAGCCCCTCCGGCACGTTGGCCTCCAACCAGGCCGCTAGCTTCGGCGCCGACGTGACGTGCTTCGACACCATCTGGCCCAGCAGCCGATCCAACACGCGCGTTCGGCGCGGTTAGTACCGAAGCGCAGATCGCGGCGCGCTTCGTCTGCGGTACGTTTGGCATGGAGCAGTCTGATGATTCTCTGCTGCCGGTAATTTGACATCGCTGCCAGGGCACGCCCGCAAATCGGGCCTGCAAGGCGGCCCGCAGTCCGGCGTGATCGTCACTGGTGATCAACCGCACGCCGTACGAAACCACGCAGCGCAGTCAACGAAAACTCGCGTCAATGCACCTCGGCTTCGGAAAGCGAGACGCTCAGGCCCAACACGCTGCGTCGCCCGTCGGGCTGGACGCCGATCGCGACCAAGAGCGCGCAGGAGACCACGGTGCCGCCGATGCGGACCTTTCATGGCAGGCGTCGAGAAAGCAAGTACAGGACCTCGGCAACGGCCGCACTCCGCCAGGCGGTCAGCTCTTCGTCGAGCGTCTGCACGGCGCGGCTGACCTGCATGCTGGTTACTTCGCGGCCGCAGAGTTGCTCCATCACGGCGGTCACCTTCCGCGTCGAGACCCCTTGGAGATACATCTCGGCGACCGCCGCGGCCAACGCGCGCGTTCGCTCCACGTGCCACGCTCCAAAGCCGGCAGATGGGAACTCGATGCCGCGCGCGCAGAGGCACGGCCAGCTCGAGCGTACCCAGGCGGGTGCGAGCGACGCAGCGCCCAGGAAACGGTGGCATAGCCGCGGCGGTCAGGCGATAACGTCGTAGGAGCTGCACGCCCCTTCTGGCTGCGTTAAGCTTCATGGCTTCATTCAACAGCGTCTGCATCGCCTGAGCCATGCCGTCGAAGCCGTGGTCGACCAGCAACTCAAGCAGCTCGTGGAAGCTGCCCGGCGAATCGGAGTCGGCTTGGGTCTCGAAGTCGAGGCGGTTACGATGATCGCGGTGGGTCATGGGCGTGTCTCCTTGGAAATGTGGTAATTCCCAAAGAAAACCGCGTATGGCCCGCCCTTTCCAAGATCACTTCACGCGCGAATGACAGCAATGCTGGCTGCCACGCGTTTACAGAAGGAATGATGCACTACCCCACACGCGGCCGTAGCGGGTGATCATCTGCTTGCGCAGCCGCGCGTGCTCGGGCAGGGCGATGCCGGGGTCTCGCTCGACCAGTGCCAGCGCGTCGCGGCGGGCTTCTTCCAGTACCGGTGAGTCGCACTTCAGATCGGCGATCCACATGGCCGGTATGCCGTGCTGTTTCGTGCCCAGCAGATCGCCGGGGCCGCTCGTACACGAGCCGACGGAACGCGACACGCATTACCACCGCATGGTCCGCGACGGAGGAACTGGGAAACAGCCAAGGCGATTGCCGTGGGGGGGGCTGGCTCAGGAATGAGTGATTACAGATATCAGCTTAGCAGGAGGTTTGCATTCGGGGACAACTCGAGTTCGCATTGTTCGCCGTAGAATGTCGCGCTGAAGAACTCGAGAAACCCCACATGGCCCAAGAGCAGTGTTTCATCTTTCGCACTTGGGATATCGGCAAACTGGATTCTTGCATTCCACCGGCAACTGCTCTCGCCGTCCGATATTTCTAGGTCGACATCTGCAAAGCTGAGCCGCAATTGTTGACCGCCAAAGGCGGTGATTGCTGGACCGCTACCTGGAGTCGGCTTGATGCCGATCTGTTCGGCCACAGATTCTGGAAACACGGTGAAGTCCGCCCCTGTATCAACGAGTCCTAGATATCGGTGCGATCGTGTTGCTCCGTGTATCGTAATGAAAATTTCCGGGCGCATAATCAGCATCGGCTCGCCATCTTCAGGCGCCGTCGAGATTATAGTCGTGTAGTTGAAGATCATGTCCCACCCAAGAAAGGAGTGGTGGGGACTCGATGGAAGACGGGGTCGGTATAACCCCCTTCTTCAACCTGGCGCTCGACTTCCGCCAGGGTATCGCCGTGCGCAATGATACTTGTTCGAGTGCTATTCCATACCACCCATTTGCCAGCGAACTCCGAAGGGATTGGATCTGGACGATCCGGAAATCTTTTCTTGAATTCAGCGACAGTCATGCGCATGGTGTTTCCTCCGTCACCGAATTCTAAACCTGGCCCTAAACGCTCGCCAAGATCGAAAGAAGTTTGAATGGTGGCCTCTAACCCACATCCCCCAAGTCCCACACGCGGCCGTAGCGGGTGATCATCTGCTTGCGCAGCCGCGCGTGCTCGGGCAGGGCGATGCCGGGGTCTCGCTCGACCAGTGCCAGCGCGTCGCGGCGGGCTTCTTCCAGTACCGGTGAGTCGCGCTTCAGATCGGCGATCCACATGGCCGGTATGCCGTGCTGTTTCGTGCCCAGCAGATCGCCGGGCCCGCGCAGCTCGTAGTCGATCTCGGCCAGCTTGAAGCCGTCGGTCGTGTCGACAAAGGCCTGCAACCGCGCGCGGACGTCTTCGCTGTCGCGCTCGGTGAAGACGCAGCAATAGCCCGGGTGCGTGCCGCGGCTGATCCGCCCGCGAAGCTGGTGCAATTGCGAGAGGCCGAACCACTCGGCCCCTTCGATCGTCATGAGGGTGGCGTTGGGCACGTCGACTCCCACCTCGACGACGGTCGTGGCCACCAGCACTTGCGTTTCGCCTTGTCGAAAGGCCTCCATGGCGGCCTCTTTTTCCCCGGTGGTCATCCGGCCATGCACCAGCCCCAGGCGGAACGCCTCGAGCTCACCGTTGGCAAGCGCCTCGAACGTGGCCGACAGGCTGCTGTTCTGCCGCGTTTCGCTTTCGTCGACGAGCGGAGTGATGACGTAACCCTGCCGGCCTTCGCGCAGCTTCTTGCGGAAGAAGTCCCACCACTTGGCACGCTGTTCGGCAGTGGCGAGATAGGTGTGGACCGGCTGACGGCCGGGAGGGGCTTCGCTCAGGATCGAGACGTCGAGATCGCCGAAGGCGCTCATCAGCATGGTGCGCGGGATCGGCGTGGCCGTCATCACCAGGTAATGCGGATCGAGCCCGGCCCGCTTGAGCGCCGCACGCTGCCGCACGCCGAACTTGTGTTGCTCGTCGATCACCACCAGCCCCAGCTTGGCGAACTCGACGTCCTCTTCGAGCATGGCCTGCGTGCCGATGACGAGGTCGATCTGCCCGGCCGCGACGTCTTTGAGCAGATCGCGACGTTGTGCGGCGGTGAGCGCGCCGGTGAGCAATCCGCGCCGCACCTGGCTGGTGGCCAACAAACGGCGCAACGTCGAGTCGTGCTGTCGGGCCAAGACTTCGGTAGGCGCCATCAGCACCGCCTGATAGCCGTGCGCCACGGCCACCAGCATGGCATACAAGGCGACCACGGTCTTGCCAGTGCCGACGTCCCCTTGCAGCAGGCGATTCATCGGATAGCCGTGCGCCATGTCGGCAGCCACTTCGTCGATCGCCCCGTTTTGGCCCGGGGTGAGTTCAAAGGGAAACAGGCGCCGAATGCGGGCGTCGATCTTCGCCGAGAGGGGGAGCGGGGGCGCCTTGTGATGATCGCGCAACTGCCGCCGTTTCACCGACAGCGCCAACTGCAGGATGAACAGTTCCTGGTAGACGAAGCGCCGCCGGGCCGCTTCGAGGCTAGTGCGATCGGCCGGAAAATGAATCGCCGCCAGCGCCTGGCGAATCGGCCAGAGTTGATGCTCGCGCAGGTACTCGTCCGAGAAGGCCTCTTCGAGCACCTCGGCAAACGATTCGAGCGTGGCAGCGGCGATGCGGCGCATCATGCCTTGCCCCAGTCCTTCGGTCAGACCGTAGACGGGCAGCATGCGGCCGGCGGCTTCTTCCTCGCTATCGATCCACTCGACGCGCGGGTGCGACATTTGCCAATAGCCACCGTGGCGCTGCACCTTGCCCGAGAGCAGTACCTGCTGGTCGGGACGAAATTTCTCGGCCATGAAGGGCAAGTTGAACCAGATGGCGCGCAGCACGCCGGTCGAGTCGGCAATGAGCACGCCGAGCATGGTGCGGCCGCGCCCCGTCGAGCGCGTATCGACGTCGTCGACGCGCCCCAGCACGCTGACGACTTTGCCTTCTTCGAGCTCCTCGATCTTGCGGAGATCGGTGAGATCTTGATACGTCCGCGGGAAGTAGAAGAGTACGTCCCGCGCTGTTCTTAGCCCGAGCCGTTCGAGGAGAGGAGCCCGTTGGGGACCGACCCCCTTCAGGTACTGGACCTGCGTGGCAAGCAGTTCGGCGGCGGATCGAGCGTTGGTCTCCATACGCTCGGTATTTTAGTATGCAATGGTCAAGTGGACGACCAAAGCAACTTCCATTTACTAAGTTTCTTGTGATGGTTCGTCGGGATATTGCTCGTCTTTTTGCTGATCGAGTTCACGGAGCTTGGACAAGACTTCTTCCGTTGTGTACTTCTTACCTCCCAATGCTTTCTTCCAGCGCTCGAACTTGTCGGCCGGGAGTTCCTCATCCGCCATGATGATTCTCCTCGAAAATGGCATCGCTTCAGTCTAGATTTCGAGAACAATCGTGTCGAATACTGCACGTTACAAATATTGCTGATACGCCGCCACGGCCAGTTCGTCGCAGCGATCGTTCTCGGGGTGTCCGCTATGCCCCGCCACTCGCGTGTAGACGATCTGGTGCTCGGCGATCAGCTCGTCGAGGCGCCGCCAGAGGTCCTCATTCTTCACCGGCATGAGCTTCTGACCTTCGCGGCGGCGCCAGTTGTTGGCCTTCCACTTCGGCATCCACTCGGTCAGTCCCTTGCCCACGTAGACGCTGTCGGTCAACAGCTCGACATGGGACGGTCGGGTGAGAGTTTCCAGCCCGCGCACGACCGCCATCAACTCCATGCGGTTGTTCGTCGTGTCGGGTTCGCCGCCGGAACGTTCGAGACGTTTGCCCGACGCGGGATGGACGAGAATGAAGGCCCAGCCGCCCGGGCCCGGGTTGCCGCTACAACCGCCGTCGGTGTATAGCTGCACCTCGGCATCCGCGCTCGGTTTGTTGCTCGGCATCGTCTCGATCTCGTACGGTGTCCTGCTTCCGAAGTCGAAAGAACTCGCGAAGGGGCCGCCATTCTGCGATGCCGTCCGCCGGGTGGCAAGGGACTACAGACTGCTTGTCGCGTCTCGGCGATTCAAACCGTTCGATCGTCTTCGGCCAGATCGATTTGCTCGACGCGGCTGATGGCCTTGCCGCGCGCGAATCGCGTCACGAGCGGCTCGCCCACCGCCAATTGCGCCGCATCGCGCACCAGCCGGCCGTCTGCGGCTCGTTCGGTGAGGCTGTACCCGCGCCCTAGCACGGCCAGCGGGCTCAGCGATTCCAACTGCGCCGAGAGCCGTGCCACGTGCTGCTTGCTGTGCAGGATCCGCATGCGCGAGGCTCGCGTCCCCCGCGCCCCGAGCTCATCGAGCCGGCGTGCCAACTCGCGAAATCGATCCAGCGGCCGCCGCAGCGGCCGCCGCTCGGCGAGCCATTCGAGCCGCGTACGCGCGTGGCGCACGCGTGCCCGCATCACGCCGGCCAGGCGGGCCGCGATTTGTCCCAGGTGCGAAGTCAATTCCTCGGCGGCCGGGGCGAGTCGTTCCGCGGCCTCGCTGGGGGTCAGGGCCCGCACGTCCGCGACGAGATCGGCAATCGTGACGTCGATTTCGTGCCCCACGGCCGAAATCACGGGGACGTGAGAAGCGTAGATGGCCCGGGCGACGGGCTCTTCGTTGAAACACCACAGATCCTCGAGGCTGCCACCGCCACGCGTCACGACCAGCACATCGACGGGGTCGCGAGATCGGTTCACGAGCTCGATCCCTGCGGCAATTTCCTCGGCTGCACCATCGCCTTGCACGCGGACGGGCACGACGAGCACGTCGACACCGCGCCAGCGGCGTCGCAGCACTTCGAGAAAGTCGCGGATGGCCGCGCCCGTGGGACTGGTCACGACGGCGACGCGCCGGGGAAAGCGGGGCAGGGGGCGTTTGCGCCCCGGCTCGAAGAGTCCCTCGGTCTTCAGCTTCTCCATGAGCTGCCGCAGGGCCAGCTCGAGCGCTCCCAGACCCTTGGGTTGAATCTGCTGGATGACTAGTTGATAGCTGCCACGCTGCGCGTAGACGTCGACGTAACCCTGGCAGACGACCTCCAGGCCGTCGTGCAGATCGAACCGCACGCGCGCGGCGGCGCCGCGCCAGATCACGGCGCGAATCTGCGCACGATCGTCCTTCAGCGTGAGGTAGCAGTGGCCCGATTGGGGTCGCGAGAAGTTCGAGATCTCGCCGGCGACCCAGACGTCGGGAAAGGTCCCTTCGAGCGTCTCTTTGATCTGCGCGCTGAGATCCGACACCGAGAGGATCGGCTCGGCGGTGTCGCCGTCGTTTTGCTGCGAGTGGTAGGCCATCGGCTGCGCGACCGGTTGAAGTGCAAAGGTCGCGACAATGTAGCAAATCGACGGCCGTGGCTCACGTGCTGGCGACCGGTGGCGGGACGGAAAGTGCCCGTCCGGCAAAATCAATGCACCGGTTGTGAAGCTCCGTTGCGTGCGGCATGCGCCTGGTGGCTGGCGTCGATCCTCGTGCGGCGCAGCGGAGCCGGTTCGCGGCGGATGTGCGATTGTTCGATCTTGCGCGTGCCCGATTCGGCCCAGGCCTCGGCCTCGGCGCAGAGGCGATTCAAGAGGCGTTGTGCTTCGAGCCGGTAATGCTCGATTCCATCGCGATCGAGCTCGGCAGGGATGTGAATCTCGGGGCTGATGACGCCGCGGACTCGAGTGTAAGGACGAGGAATGGCAAAGCGGTCCCAGCTTTTGGCCCGCCAGGGACGGTCGCACCCGATGCCCATCAGCACCAAGGGCATTTGCAGCCGTGACGCGAGGTAGATGGGACCTTGCGCGAGCACGCGTCGCGGCCCACGCGGTCCGTCGGGGGTGATGGCCAGGTTCATCTTGCGGCTCTTTTCGAGGCATTCGCGCAGGGCGGTCACACCGCCGCGGTTCGTCGAGCCCCGGACGAACTCGAAGCCCAGGTGCCGCGCGGCGTGGCTCAGCAACTCGGCATCATGATGCTTGCTCAAGAGCATGGCCAGGTTCGAGTGCCCGCGCAGGGCGAGGGGCACGAGAATGTACTCGTGCCAGAAGACGTAGATCTTCTGACCCCGGCACTGGGGATGTACGGGGTCGACTTGCGGATCGTAAAAGGCGGCTTTGTACTCGAGCGTGCGCATCCACAAGCGCACGGCGGTCGCCCCGACGAGGCCGATCGTTTTGTCGAGTACCGGATGACGCAGCTTCATGAGGTTGGCTTCCTTGCCCGGGCGTCGTCGAAAAGTCGTGTCACACGCGTGCCCGAGTTAACGCAGGGCGCGTTCCGCGGCGGGGGTCCATTCGCCGCTGAAAACTTCCGTGGCGGGGCCCGTCTTGTAGACGTGGTTGTCTTCGGCCCACTCCAGTTCCAAATCGCCACCGAGCAGGTGTACGATAATCTTGCGGTTCGTCTTGCCGGCCAGGACACCGGCCACGCACACCGCGGCCGCCCCGGTGCCGCAGGCCAGCGTCTCGCCCGACCCTCGCTCCCAGACGCGCATGCGCACTTCGTCGGGGGAAAGGATCTCGATGAATTCCGCATTCACGCGCCGCGGAAACTGCGGTGCGTGCTCCACGCGCGGGCCGACCTGGTAGACCCATTCATCGCTCAACTTGTCGACGTACGTGATGCAGTGCGGATTGCCCATCGAGACGCAGGTGACCGTGAGCTGGCGATCGCCCAGGTCGAGCGTGGCATTCACGGGGGGATCGCCAGCGAGCGTGGTCGGAACGTCGCTCGACTTGAGGATCGGTTCGCCCATATCGACGCGAGCCCGTTCGACCAGTCCATCGACCACCTCCAGATCGAGCGTGAGGATGCCGCGCCCCGTTTCGATTTGCAGGCGCTGCTTGTCGCACAGGCCATGATCGAACAGGTACTTGCCCACGCAGCGAATGGCGTTGCCGCACATCTCGGCCTCGGAGCCGTCGGCGTTGAACATCCGCATGCGGGCGTCGGCCTTGTCCGAGGGGCAGATCAGCACCAGCCCATCGCCCCCCACGCCAAAGTGGCGATCGGCAATCAGCCGTGCCGTGTGAGCGGGGTCCTCCGGCACGGGCTCCTCGAAGCAATTGACGTAAACGTAGTCATTGCCGGCACCGTGCATCTTCGTAAACCGCATCGCCGTGGCTCCGAGTCGAATCGTGCTGCGTGGAATTTCTAGCCGCTCGCATCGCGCGCTGTGCATTTTAGGAGAATCGCCCCGGCCGGGACAGGGAGCCGGCGGTGTGCTCGCGGGAGCGCACGACACGGCGCCGTCTCGGCCGGTTCGCGGGTCACCCGGTCAGGTCGAGCTGGCGACCGCTCTCGCCGGTAGCGTCTTTACTGGGGGGGGCAGTGGGCTCGTCCGCTGCTCCTTCGTCGTGCTGTTTCTTGCCGGCCTGCTCTTCCCAAAGTCGGCGCCCGTCGGCATCGCGTTCCGAGGCTTCGCTGTCTTCTCCCGTTTCGCCGATCCCGGCGGCGGCGTCGGCCAGTCGTTCGCTGGTCGAGTGCCGCTGCTGGGCGATCGTCTCGTGTTCGGTGCGCTCGACGTCGGGACCTTTCGCCTGTGCGTAGGGAACTCCCGCGGCGCTCGTGTGTATTCCGCCTAAGGGGCCAACTCCCATGCGACACCTCGCTTGCTCCTGGATCGTGCCTGGCGATGCGCGGACGTCAGGCGATGTTTTGCTCCACGATAAGCCTAGGTTGCGGTCTCTTGGTTTGAATCGAGGACTTTTCCTTATCGGGGCGCCACGGCCGGGGCCGGCCGCGCGCCAGGGGACGCCAGTGGTGCGGGCGTGCGCGCCGTGGGGTAGGTCGGGGGTGCGCCGCTCGATTGTTGCAGTCCGGCCTGGATTCCTTGCAGGGCCTGGTTCACGCCCGGGAAGTGCTCGCGGCGAATGTTCGGGTGGTCGAGCCGGCCGTCGACCCGGACGAGCATCATCTGCTCGCTCGCGCCGCGCAGCAACTCGCCGACCAACGGCAAGTCGAACTCGTCGCGTCCCACCACGGCGTAAAAGTTCAGGCCCAGCTTGCGGTCGAGTCCCATCTCGCCCGATCCCTTCAGGCTGATGGCATCGCCGTAGAAGTCGATCTTGTCGAAGTAGACGTGCTCTCCTTCGATGCGAAAATTGGCCTGGCTGCTCGTGAACGCGGTGCGGTCGGGCTCGCGGACGCTGAGGATCTTGAGCAGGGCCACCATCTGCGGCAACTCGTAGATGTCGGCGTCGCGCAATTCCATGGTTCCTTGGCCGCGTAGTGTGTGCGCGCCGGCGGCCGTGCCGCGTAGGTTGACCGTGCTCAGCATCTTGCCGCGGATCTCTTCCTGGCCGGCGAAGACCTCGTTCGAGAAGCGTTTCAGATCGACCTGGCTGAGGTTGGCGTTCAGGCCGAACTCGGGGGTGCGTCCCTGCGTGACCCAGCCATCGCCGACGATCTGACCGCCGTAGGCACTGGCCGTAATGTGACGCTGCCCCTCGGCGCTCGCCGGTCCCAAGGTCAGCGCCGAGAGACGCGGCGCGGTGGTGGCGACTTTTTCCGCCCAGGAGCCAAAGAGAATGCGATCGGCATCGATCCACAGCGGTCCCTTGAGCTGCGTGAACTGCAGCTTTTGCCAGGTCAGCGAGTCGAGATCCAATTCGCCACGGCTGCCGAAGCTCTGGCCGTCGAAGTCGCCCACGAGCTGCACGCTGCCATGTACGTGATCGAGTGGCACGCCGCAGCGCAGTTGGGCATTGTGCAGGTCGATCCGCATGTTCCAGGCGGCGGTCACGGGATCGTCGCGTCGATCCGTGCCGGCCAGGCTCAAGGCGCCACGCAGGAAGAAGGTGCCGCGCGGATCGAGCTTGTATACCGCCGTGCGCAGCGGACCCGGCAGCGCATGGACCAGCTCGCTGTCGGCCTCGAGACGATCGGCCGAGATCTTGTTGAGCACGACTTGCCAGCCGCCATCGCCGCGCATCTCGCAATAGCCGCCGGCACGCAGGGTGACTTGGTCGTGTGCCGCGCGCAGATCGACCAGTTGCACGACGCCATTACGGTAATCGATCAAACCGGTCACGCGCTCGAGCCGGTAGGGAAAGAACCGCGGTTCGAGCGAACAAACTTCGGCCTGGGGCCAGATCCGGGCCGTCACGGCCAACTGTCTCGTGCGCGTCAGGTAATGCACCGTCGAGTCGACATCGACGCTGCCCCGTGGCTTCATGTCGTTCCAGATGCGCTGCAGCGGCAGGTTGAGCGCATCGCGCAACTCATCTTCGATCGGCACGCTGCGTCCCTGGAGCTCGAGCGCCAGCTCGGGACCGGCGGTCGTCGGCGAGAGAGTTCCCTGGCAGGTGACGTGTCCCGAATCGTTCCAACCTTCGAGATCGGTCAGGGTCCAGATTTCGTCCCGCCCGACGATCTTGCCGCGCACATTGGTCAACGGATAAGCGAATTTTTCGTAGCGAATCGCACACTGCTTGAGCGTAATGGCAATGTCGCGATGCAACTCCTCGTTTTCGCCGGGGCGTCGATGGAAGGTCGCTTTGAGATCGAACATGCCCACCGGCCGTAACGAGCTGACGAGCCCGCGTTGGTCGGCGGGCAAGGCGTTCAACAGTTGTTGATCGATGCGCAGGCCGTTGCCCCAAACCTGTAATTCGCCCGAATAATCTTCTCCCAGGTTGGCAAAGCTGCCGAAGACGTGGACATCTTGGCCTGCCCCTTGCGCGGTGACGTTGATGCCCAGGCGCCCGCCCGCGAAGGTGACCGTCCCTTCGGCCTGTTCGAGTCGATAGGGAAACTTATAGAAGGTGAAGGCGGTGCCGCGGCATTCGGCCGTCAGGTGGGGATGCCAATTCTGACCGTCGTAACCAAGCTTCAGGTCGACGTCGATCATGCCGGCCGGGAGGAACTTCGTCCAATGCGAACGCCACTCTTGGGGTAGCGTCGAGACCAGCTCGGGCGCCAGGATGAGACGGTTGCAGTGGGCGTGCAACTCCAAGGGGCTATTCGTCTGCAGTCCCGCCCGCCGCGCGGCGACCCGCAGTTCGGTCTGGCCGTTGCGGGCCGTGAGCTCATTGACGACGAGCTCCTCGTTCGTCAGACGAAATGCCGCGCGCAGATCGGTGAGCGGGAAGGGGAGCCGAGAATCGTCGATGCGGCCGCGCTCGATGCGACCGTTGATCTGGAACTGGGGCAACGCCTCCGGTTCCAAGGCCGAGTGGAGATGAAAGCCCAGGTTCGTCGTGGCCCGGATCGATCGCAACTCAACGAGGCGCTCGGCGACAGGACCGGGCATCGCCGCGTGAAGCTCGGGGGTCAATTCCAGCCCGTCCAACTTGCCGTCCAGGGTCCATGTGGCGCCGCCATTGCTGAGCGTGCCGCGGAATTCGACGCGCCGCAAATGCTCGCTGGTGCCGTAGCCTTCGAAGCGCAAGGGGGGAACATCGGCAGAGGCAACGCCGGACGCGGCTTCCGTCGGTGAGGAGGCCGCCGGCTCGTTCGGCGTGATCGTGAGATTGACGTCGTGCAGCGTGAACATGCCCGAGGGATTGCGCAAGGGATCGAACAGTTCGACCATCGCGTTCTCGACCTGGATCGGAGGCGTCCGCTCGCCGAACTTTGGCAGCGGAAAGAGACGCGTCGAGCTCCACGTTCCGTCGGCACGGCGCGTGACGTAGATCTTCGGACGGCGCACGATGATCCGCTTGACGTCGAGATCCTTGTTGGCGTCGAGTTGCTGTTGCACCAATTCGGGCAGCGCCGTCGGGCAGAGCAGCATCAATTCGTCGAAATAGGCCAACTCGGGCTGCGGACCATCGGCATTACGCTCGGCGAGCGAAATACCCTGGATCTGGATTCCTTCTCCCTCGATGCGCCGCGCGGCGCGTACGCTCACCTTGAGATGGTGGTAATGCTGCGCGAACAGGTCCTCGGCGCAGCGGCGGATCTCTTCGTCGACCCGCTGGTACAGATAGAAGCCGACCGCCAGCGCAACCGCCAGCGCGAGGGCCAGGGCCCATTTGAAGCACCACCAAAGGCCGTTGACCAGGTTGCTCATGGTCGCGTGGCACCCTGGATGGTGGGGGGAGAAGTCGCCGTCGTGCCACGAACCAGGCCGAGCAGCCCCGCGGCCGTCAGCGCCAGCAGCGACACCACCACCGGTTCGCGATAGCGCAGCGAGCTGACGAACACCACGTGCAGCAACGTGATGTAGCCGGCAGGCAGCCACAGCAGCAACAGCGGCCAGCCGATCATTCGACAGCGCCAGGTGCCGAAGATCGCCAGACCCAGGACGGGGACAAAGCTGACGAGCACGGCCAGTCGATAGGGCAGGGACCGGAGATCGGATTCATTCGGCCAGACGTTCCACAGTCGCGTCAGCTTGACGCCCGCGAGCCGCACAACTTCGCCCGGGTTGGCCTGTGCCCATTGGAGGGCGTCGCGTCGAAAGCGCTGATCGAGCCGGTATTCGAATGCATCGTCGATGTTGCTGCTAGGGTGGCGGCGCTCGTCTTGTTCGATAGGGGGGATGAAAGAGAGATCGCTCGCCCCCGTGGCGTGAGGATGCCAGCCGTCGTAAAGACTCACCCCCAACTGCAGCGACGTCGGCACGAAGCGTCCCGTGACGTGTGCGTTGCGCACCCACCAGGGGAGCATCGCCAGCACGAGCCCCGCGGCGATCGCGCTCCCCACGAGGAACTGTCTTGGTCGCTGGCGTGAGACGACCGTCGTGAGGCACCAGGCCAGCGGCGTGAAGAGCAGCCAGCTCGGTCGCGCCAAGGTCGCCGCACCGGCGAGCGCTCCGGAGAACAGGCCCCAGCCAACCGAGCGCCCCCGTGACGTCGCCCGCTCCGCGACGATCCAGGTCGCCAGTTGCAGCAGCATCAAGGGGGAGAAGAGCGCTTCGCTGAGCACGAAGACGCTCATGGCGATTGCGCCGGGATAGAGCGCCGCGAGCAGTGCCGCGACGATGCCCACGCGCGCGTCCCACAGAGTACGACCGATCCAGTACACCGCGGCGACGCTCAACGTGCCCCACGCGGCGCCCACGAAGCGCGCCGCGAGTATCGGCGGTTGATCGCCGTAGATCGCGAACAACGGCGCGAGCACGAGGGGATAGCCAGGGGTGCGAAATACCTTGGCGTCGGGGGAGCCGTACTGATAGCTATCGCCCTGCGCGATGGTGCGCGCGAGCACCCAATAGCTCTGACTGTCGCCGAAGTAGAACTCGCCGGCCAGGCGCGATTGCCACCAAACGGCGCCCCCCAAGCGCACGGCGAGCGCCAACAGGAGCACGCTCCACAGCCAGGTACGGGGTAGATCGCGAGGATCGCGCATGAAGCCTTGCCCATCCTTGGGCGCTGGTTGGAAACGGGAACTCGTTGGGGGCGCGCGCGATCGGCCGCCCCGGCCGACTCCTTCGGCGAGGCGTACTGCGGCGCGAAACTCGTCTCGCTAACCCGCGCAACTGCCGCGACTTGAAGCTGGTCGTTTGCGCGAAAAGCGAGGCATGTTAGGCGTCGACGAACGAGGGGGTCAAGCCAGCTTCGACGGTGGCCCGAGAGGGCAGGGGGCCGAACTCGTTCATCGCCCGGGCGGTCCGATCGATGAACGACGCGGGATGCGCGAAGAGGACGCTTCCCAGGGGGACGGAACGCCCACCAGCTTGCCTCACCCGCAGAGGCCGAACTGCCTATCACGAAATGATTTACTTCGCCCGGGCAGCAAGTATACTCGGACGCTTTGCATCTTCGCACCGCGCGCTCGCCGGCACGAACGATGCGCCGCGGGCTGCGATGCCTGCGGCGCCCATCTCGCCGCGCGAGCGATAGCAGGGAAAGCATTGCTGGCATCGCCGCACACCGTGCGCCTCTGGGAAGCAAGGATATTCGGGACATGAACAATACCCGCTGGCTCTTCATTTGTAGCTGCATCGCGCTGGTCACCTCCGCGTTCACGTTTTCGATTCGCGGCGACATCCTGCAAGAGTTGGGCAACACGTTCGGTTTGACGCAGGAGCAGCGCGGCGGTGTCGGTGGCGCGGCCTTCCTCGGCATGGCGTTTTCGATGCTCGGCGGCGGTTTCATCTGCGACTTGCTGGGCATGAAACGCATCATGTTCCTGGCCCTCTTCTCGCATCTCGTCGGCACGCTGGCGATGATCTACGCGCCTCATTTCGACTCGGCGCAGATGACCTACTGGTGGCTCTTCTCTTTCTCGTTCCTGCAAGGCTGTGGCAACGGGTTCACCGAGGTGGCCATCAATCCGCTGGCCGCCACGCTCTACCCCACGCAGAAGACGCACTACCTGAACATCCTGCACGCCTGGTGGCCGGGGGGCCTGGTGATCGGCGGTCTGCTCGCGCAGTTCGTCATCCGGCCTATGTTCGGCAGCGGTGCGTTCGGACTCGATATGTGGCAGGTGAGCATGTACTTGATCGTCATTCCCGCGGTGATCTACGGGGTGATGCTCGTTCCCGCCGCCTTCCCCAAGACCGAACGTGTCGCCTCGGGCGTTTCGACGGGCGAAATGCTGGCCGCTTGCGTGCGACCGCTGTTTTTGCTCTGGGCCTTCTGCATGCTGCTCACCGCCGCGACCGAGCTCGGTCCGCAGCAGTGGCAGGAGTCGGTCATGAAGAGCGTGGCCGGCGTGTCGGGCACGCTGATTCTGGTCTACACCTCGGGCATGATGTTCGTGCTGCGGCATTTCGCCGGTCCGATCGCGCACCGCTTGTCCCCCATCGGCATGTTGTGCGGTTCGGCGGTGCTGGCGGGGGTCGGCCTCTATCTGTTGAGCTTTGCCAACAATGGCGCCACGGCCTTCGGCTATGCCACGATCTTCGGCTTGGGAATCGCGTACTTCTGGCCCACGATGCTCGGCGTGACCGCCGAACGCTTTGCCAAGGGGGGGGCCTTGGCACTAGCCCTGATGGGCTCCGTCGGCAACTTGTCGATCTCGCAGGTCTTGCCCGCGATGGGGGGCATCGTCGACCACTATGCCGTGGCCGACGTGAAGCAGAACGCCCCCGAACAAGTGGCGATCTTCCTCAAGCAGAACGAAGCGGGCAAGGAATTCCTCGACATGGACGCGGTAAACAAGTACGCCGCGACCTTCCTCGTCGAGCATTATCCCAATCAGGCCGATAACTTCGTCGTGCGCAACGCGGCGGGAGAACCGGTCTCGGTGAACGCGCGCGAGTTGGCGCAGGCCAATGCCAAGTTGCCCGAGGATCAGCGGATGGTCATTCCGGGATTCGAAGCCGCCATCGCCTCGCAACGCAACGGTTTCTCGATGGCCTTCCGCTGGGTGTCGCTGTTGCCGACTGTGTTGGTTGTGATCTTTGGTGCGATCGCCCTGTGGGACAAATCTCGCGGCGGTTACAAACCAGAGATTCTGCTCAGCCGCGAGGAAGAAAACGAGCTGATGGCTGGCGGCGTGCAGGCGGCGGTGGAATAACCGTTCCATGGCGGGCGCTTGCCCAGGTGCCGTCGCGCTACTGGCGCCGCGCCGGGGCGCGTGAGAGTTCCAGGCGCGCGCCGACGCGCCGTGCCGTCACGCAGCCGGGAAGCATGCGCTGGCGCGGCGCGGCGTCTTCCGCCAAAAGCATGTCGGCCAACAGATCCCATTCGACAAAGCCCATTGCCTGCTCGGGCCAATGTTGGCGCCGCCAAACGGCAATCAACAACTCGCGCACGAGATAGCGTGGTCGTTCGCCTAGCAGCGTGCGATCGATCGCCACGTGGTCGGGCGAATCGGCGAGAGTGCATTGCGGCATGAGCTCGCCGACCAGTTGAGCGATCACCTCCTGTGCCTCGCCCGCCAATGTGCCGAGCCGAAGCAGGGCCTCGGTCACCTGCGGGTTGTAATGTTCGCGCAGGTTCTCGAGCAATTCGTGCCGCAGTCGATTGCGCGTGAAGCGTCGATCGACGTTGCTTTCGTCCTCGCGATACGTTTGTCCAAGAGTTTCCAGGTAATCGAGGATCAGTGTCCGGCGCACCGCGAGCAACGGGCGAACGAGGGTCAATTCTTGACGGAGCTCGCGTCGCGGGGGGATGCCCGCCAGGCCGGCGAGTCCAGTGCCTCGCACGACGCGGTGCAGAATCGTTTCGGCCTGGTCGTCGGCCGTGTGCGCGGTGACGACGAAGCCTGCCGAGCGGCGGTTGGCTGTCTCGATCAAGAAGGAGTAACGCGCCTCGCGTGCGGCGGCCTCGAGCCCGTCGCCACGTTGTTGGGCGATCTGTGCAACGTGGGCCTGGCCCAGCTCGAGGGGGACTCGTAACTCGCCGCAAACGCGCTCGACGAATGCCTGATCGTCGTCCGAGGCAGCCCCTCGCAGGTGGTGGTTGAAATGGGCGGCGACGATCCGGCCGTCTCTCCCGGGGGCGAGCTCCACGAGCCCACGGAGCAGGGCCACGCTATCCGCTCCCCCCGAAACCGCCACGACGATCGTGACCTCGCCCCACTCGGAGGTCGGCCAAACGCGGGCAAGTTGCTCGACCAGAGGATGCCGCTGGTTGCTCGGCTCGGTTCGAGCGGCGTTCGCCGCCGCCACGCGGGGCGATACTGCGACGCTCTCAACCTGCCTAAACCGTTTCGCCGGCATATCTTATTTGCCTACCGCTAGTCGGAAACTAGTTGCAGGTACTTCGGACTTTGGTAGGATTCAGATGTGAAGCTTCGGTTTAGCGTGGTTACCGCGCCGGTACGTTTCGTTTCTGGCGTGTCACCGCCGCGATTACCGCAAGCTGATTGGTTACTTGTACATAACTATTTCCCGGTAGGCGAGCAGATGGCTCGGCGCCGTGGGGTAGTACGACGCGAGTTTGCGATTGGCACGGCACAAGGGTAAGAAGAACCAGCCAATTCTCGAGGCCTTTTCCGCGATGTTCTTTCTGATTGCCTGGATCGAGCACTGGATCGCGCGCCTGTGGGGTGAGTTGCGCCCCGCCGAGGTGCGCCGCGACCGACGGGCGGGCATGGTCCGCCTGGGTTTGGTTCGCACGGTCGAGTGGCCTTCGCCCCGATCAGAAGCGAAATCCTCTGCAATTGGTTGGATGAGAGGTCACCCCGTGGCGCTTCGTGCGCGGGCGCATGTCTGGCCCCCGCGAAGTGGACGTTTTCGCCTTCCCTCGACCCCCGGCCCCCGGGGGCTGGGCGCCGACGGATAGTCGGTGGGGCAGCGCGCCTTGGGGATCATCTCTCGTACTTCGACTCTCGTATCGGCCGCCGACTCTCGACTGGCTCGAGAGCCGTCGCGTTTCTTGCGACGTCGACCCTCCGTCTGCCCGTCATCGTGCGGTGCAAGGTTGCACCGTCGCGCCAGCCTGCCCTTAGTTCCGCAGGGTCTGCGGGACGGGAGCATCACGTGCCACCGGTACTAGTCCTGGTCGCCGTCGCCGCCGCGGTCTTGCTGACCTTTCTGGCGGTCAAGTTCGTCGACTATCTGCGTCAAACCGACGCCGAAAAGCGCGCGCAGGAGATCATCTCGCGCGCCGAGAACGAGATCGCCACCAAGCTCAAGCAGGCCGATCTCGAAATCAAGGAACGCGCCATCCAGCAGCGGGGCGAGGTCGAAAAGGAGCTCGCCGTTGCCCGCCACGAGTTGCACGAACGCGAACGGCAACTCGACAAGCGGCAAGACGCCATCGATCAGCAGGCCGAACAGCTCCGCAAGCAGGAGAAGATGGTCGAAGGGACGCAGCGCAAGCTGGCTGAGCGCATCGAAGACACCAACCGCCGCAACGAGGAATTGGGCAAATTGCTCGACCTGCAGCGGCAAACGCTGCACGAGCTCAGCGGGCTGAGTCGCGAGGAAGCCACCTCCAGGCTGCTCGAGATCCTCGACCGCGAGATGCAGAAAGAGGCCGGCGCGGTCATCCTCAAGCACGAGAAGCGCGTCGCCGAGGTGTGCGAGCAGAAGGCCCGCGAGGTGCTGATCACCTCGATCCAGCGTTACGCCGCGGCGCACACGGCCGAGACGACCACCAGCACGGTCGACATTCCGAACGACGACATGAAGGGGCGGATCATCGGTCGCGAGGGGCGCAACATCCGCGCCTTCGAGAAAGCGACCGGCGTCGACGTGATTATCGACGATACGCCCGGCGTGGTGATCGTCAGCGGTTTCGACATGGTGCGCCGCGAGGTGGCCCGCATCTCGCTGAACAAGTTGATCGCCGACGGTCGCATTCATCCCTCGCGTATCGAAGAGATCGTGGGAGAGACGACGGCCGAGATGGACGCCCTGATCCAGAAGCTCGGTCAAGAAGCGGCGCAAGAGGTCGACGTCCGGGGGCTGCACGAGCGCATCATCCATCTGCTGGGCCGGCTGCGCTTCCGTACCAGTTACAGCCAGAACGTGCTGCGGCATTCGATCGAGGTGGCCTTCCTCACCGGCATGATCGCCGAGGAGATCGGTCTCGACGGCACGCTCGCCCGGCGCTGCGGGCTGCTGCACGACATCGGCAAGGCGGCCGACCACGAGGCCGAAGGAGGCCATCCCAAGATCGGCGCCGATCTCCTCAAGCGGTTTGGCGAGTCGCCGGCCGTGGTCCATGCCGCGCTTGGCCACCACGACGACTTGCGCCTCGACAATCCTTACACCGTGCTCGTCGCGGCGGCCGACGCGTGCAGTGCCTCGCGCCCCGGCGCCCGGCGCGAGACCCTCGAGCGTTACGTCAAGCGGATGGAAGAGCTGGAATCGATCGCCTCGGGCTTCGAGGGGGTCGATCAGGCCTTTGCCATCCAGGCGGGTCGCGAATTGCGCGTGCTCGTGAATTCCAAGAACACGACCGATGAAACCGCCGCCAAGATCTGTCACGATATTGCCCGGGCGTTCGAGCAGCAGTTGACCTATCCCGGTGAGATCAAGGTCACCGTCCTGCGCGAAACTCGCGTCACCGAAATGGCCCGTTAGAATCCCTGTTTGCTCGCGTGGAGAGTTTGGCGTGCGTGTGCTGTTGATTGGCGACATCGTCGGCAAGCCGGGGCGGCAGATCGTCGTGCGCGCCTTGCGTGGCTTGATCGAGGCGGAGCGGCTCGACCTGGTCATCGCCAATGCCGAGAACACTGCCGGCGGCGCCGGGCTGACCTGCGCGAATTATCGTGAGTTGATCGCCGCCGGTGTCGATGCGATCACCATGGGAGATCACATCTACCGCCAGCGCGAGATCAACGAGGTGCTGGAGCGCGAGCCGAACATCGTCAAGCTGGCGAACTACCCCGCCTCGGCGCCGGGCAAGGATCACATGCTGGTCACTGCCCGCAATGGCGTGACCGTGGCGGTCTTCAATCTGCTGGGGCGCGTCTTCATGCGGCCGGTCGATTGTCCCTGGGAAGCCGCCGACCGCGTGCTGGCCAAGCTGCCGCCGGAAGTGCGCGTGATCTTCGTCGATTTCCATGCCGAAGCTACCAGCGACATGCAGCTCATGGGGCGCTATCTCGATGGCCGCGTCACGGCCGTCCTGGGGACCCACACCCACGTCGCCACCGCCGACGAACAGATCCTACCCGGCGGCACCGCCTTCCAATGCGACGTGGGCATGACGGGACCGTATGAAAGCATTCTCGGTCGCCGCATCGATCGGGTGTTGGAAACCACGCTCACGTTCAACCCCACCCACTTCGAGGTGGCCACGGGCGACGTGCGTATCTCGGGCACGATCGTCGACGTTGATCCTGAAACGGGGCGCGCGACTGGCGTGCAACGACTCGTCGTCAAGCAGGAAGAGGCTGACCGCCTGGCCGCCAGCGTGAAAGCCGCCGCCAGCACGCCGACCGTGCTGTAGCCGGCTTGCATAGCGTGTTGCGTTGGGCCGCGATCTGATAGTCTGGGCAAGTCGGCGGTGTGCGTCTCGTCGCCACGGCTATGTGCCAGCACGCCGATCGCTCTTGCGACACCTTCAGGCATCGGTTATTTTCCCGCACCTTATCCCAGCACGTCGTGGAACGAACGACCGAGGAGAAACCGGCAGCACTACGAGGCCGAGCTCGTTTCGGGCTGGCGGTGTGCGGCGTTCTGTTGGCGATTCCGCTCATCGTCGCAGTCTGGCTTTCTCCCGATGCACGTGGTTACGGCACGCACGAGCGACTTGGTCTGCCTCCCTGCACCTTTTGGGTGCTGTTCGGCAAGCCGTGTCCCTCGTGCGGCATGACGACCTCCTGGGCGCACACGGTGCGAGGAGAATTGCCTTCGGCCATCGCGGCCAACGCAGGAGGCGCCTTGCTCGCCCTGATCGCCGCCGCCGGAGTGCCATGGACGATCGCTTCGGCGGTGCGCGGAAAACTGATCGGGGGGCGACACGTCGAAACTGTACTCGTGACCCTGGCGGTCGTGGCGGCCGGCGTCACGATGTTCGATTGGCTCGAACGATTGATATTCGAATAACGGCGCGCACCGCGTGCCGAGGCCGGACAAGGATGTCTGGCGCACTAGCGCGGGAGAAACGGCGATGGATCGCTGCCAAAAGTCGGGCGTGCGGAGTCTCTTATCCCTCTTGTTGATCTGCTCGTTGGCGCTCTCCGCCGGCGGCTGCGCCGCGGTCGCCACGGCGATCTACATCGTCAAGGGGACCAACGTTTCGGCCGAGTACAAGGGACTGGTCGGCAAACGCGTCGCGGTCGTGTGCCGACCGGCGGCCTCGCTCCAGTACGGCAAGACGGCCGTCTCGAAAGAGCTGGGCCAGGCAGTCAGCGCGCTGCTGCGCGCCAATGTGCGCAAGATCGTGGTCGTGCCGCAGCAAGACATCGAAGAATGGATGGATGAAAACACCTGGGACGAATTCACCGAGGTGGGCGAGGCGGTCGACGCCGATCAAGTCGTGGCGATCGAACTCGAACACTTCAGTCTCTACCAGGGGCAGACTACCTACCAGGGACGCTGCGATGTGCGGATCGCCGTGTACGATCTGAAGCAGGATGGCGATATCGCCTACGAAAAGATACCGCCAGAATTCGTCTATCCGCCGAACATCGGCATGCCGACCTTCGAAAAGGCCGAGCAGCAGTTCCGGCGCGAGTTCATGGCAGCCGCCGCGCGCGACATCGCGCAGCACTTCTACGATCACGATTCGCGCGTTGAGTTTGCCGAAGACGCCCGCGCGTTCCACTAAACGACACGATGCCGTTCGCTGCGCGACAGCTTGCGGCGATCACACCAGGCCGAGCGGAAAGTCGCTGAGCAGCTCGACTCCGTCCGCCGTGACGAGGTAATCCTGCTCGAGTCGAATTCCGCCCCGCAGGCGGTCGGAGTAGAGTCCCGGCTCGATCGTAAAGATTTCTCCCAGCTCGAACGTGTCGTCCCAACTGGGATTCACGTGCGGGGCCTCGTGCGGGAAGAGCCCGATGCCGTGCCCCAGGTGATGGGTAAAGCTGCCGGGCAGGTGGCGGTCGAGATGTGCCTTCACCTCGGCGTAGAGTTCGCGGCAGCGAAAGCCCGGCTTCACGCGTCGCTCGACGATGGGAAACACGGCCGCAATCTGCTCCCAGGCCGCCTGCTGCACGTCGGTCGGCTGGCGATTCACGGCGATCGCGCGGCAGTTGTCGGCGTTGTAACCGCGATACGCCGGACCGAGATCCAGGATGTAGAGCTCGCCATCCTGTGCGGCGCGATCGCGCGGTGGGCCTCCCGGCACGCCACAGGCAAAATCGTTGCCGGCCGCGGTCGGTGGCTCGCCGAGAAAACGCGTGGCGGCCGCCTGCAACTCGCCGAATACGTCGAGCTCATTGACGCCCGGCTGCACAATCTCTCTGGCCCGCGCGTACATGGCTCCGGTGGCCCCGATAGCCTTCCGCAGGCATGCCAACTCGTCGGGATGCTTATAGCGTCGCAGGCGGTAGATCTCCGGTTCGATATCGATCAGTTCGGCGCTGAAGCCCCCCGCCAGGTGCGGGCCAAACACGGAATACTCGACGCCAATCCAACGCGTCGCGCGGGGCCCCGTCAAATCAGTGGCGAGCACCTCGGCCGCGGCCTGGCGTTGATCGTTGCGCAGCGTCGACATCCATTGCGCCTCGTACGTCAGCACGCGATCGACCGCCGCACCGGCCGGCGGTTCATTCGGCGCCACCAGCGTGCAGAAGCCGGTCGAGTCGAGCGCGGCGAGCGGTGTCACCAGGGGACCGTAGTGGGGGCCCGTCAGCCATTGCACGTGCTCGCGATGGGCCACGACGACCAGATCGCACTCGAGTCGTTCCATGACCTCCAGGAGACGTGCTTGCCGCGCGCGGCAATGCTTGATGCTGAAATGCGCTGTCGGGTCGGTCATGCTTGTCTCGTCGCGGACTAGGGGAGACGCGTGCGGGGGACGCCATGTTACCGCACGACCCCTGCGATCGACAGTCTCGGCCGAACCCCGTGAGGCGGGATCCCTGGTGATCGTCCGATGACGGGCAAGGGGCCGCCATTTTCTTGCCGCCGGCGCGGTTGGGCGGTTACGATTGACTCGTCCCGCCCCTGTGCAATCCCACCTTCGACTCGCGGCAGGTCCACGGTTATGGCGCGCCGGTTTGCCTCGATTGCTTGTCTGGCATTCGTCTGCTTCGCCGCGCGCGTACAGGCCGATGAGGCGCCCGACTACGCGCGCGACATCCAGCCGATTCTGGCCCGCAGTTGCTTCCGATGTCACGGTGCTGAAAAGCAGGAGTCGGGGCTGCGGCTCGACACCGCCGATGGCGCCCGCGAAGGAGGCTATAGCGGCGCCGCCGTTATCCCCGGCCAGGGCGGCGACAGCATCCTTGTCCACGCCCTTACAGGCACGCACGACGCGACACAGATGCCCCCCGAGGGAGAAGGGGAGCGTCTTTCGGCCGCTGAAGTGACGCTCGTCACTCGCTGGATCGATGCCGGCGCCGAGATTCCGGCCGATCCGTCAGCGACTTCCGGCAAGAGTCGCCGCACGAGCGAGCATTGGTCCTTCCAACCCGTCGTGCGTCCGGAGTTGCCCGTGCTGCGCCGGCCAGCCTGGGTGCGCACGCCGATCGATGCGTTCGTCCTGGCGGAACTGGAGCGCCGCTCGCTGGCGCCGGCCCCCGAGGCCGATCGCGCCACGTTGATTCGCCGCGTGAGTCTCGATCTGATCGGCCTGCCCCCTTCGCCCGCGGAGGTCGAGGCCTTTCTGCTCGACAATCGGGCCGACGCCTACGAGCGCGTCGTCGACCGGCTATTGGCGTCGCCCCATTATGGCGAACGCTGGGGCCGCCATTGGCTGGATCTGGCACGCTATGCGGATTCGAACGGCTATACGATCGACAGTGCCCGTTCGATCTGGAAGTATCGCGACTGGGTCATCGCGGCGATGAATCGTGATCTGCCGTTCGATCAGTTTGCGATCGAACAACTCGCCGGCGACATGCTGCCCGAGGCGACCTTGGAGCAGCGCATCGCGACGGGCTTTCATCGCAACACACTCAAGAACGAAGAGGGGGGGACCGATCCCGAACAATTCCGCGTCGAGGCGGTGGCCGATCGCGTCGCCACGACGGGGGCGGTGTTCTTGGGGTTGACGATCGGCTGCGCCCGCTGCCACGATCACAAGTACGATCCCCTCTCGCAGCGTGACTACTACCAGATGTTCGCGCTCTTCAATAGCGCGGACGAGCCGAGCCTGCAAGTGCCGACCGACCAACAGTCGAAGGAGCTGCCGGCGCTGGCCGCCGATCTCGTTCAGGCTCAGCAGCGTTTGAAGATGGTCGACGAGAACGCCCCCGGCCGGCAAGCCGACTGGGAAAAGAAGCTCGCCGGGAGAGTCGGGCGCGGCTGGCAGACGCTCGAGCCGGTCGAGTACCATTCGGCGCACGGCGCCACGCTCGAGAAGCTCGCCGATCTTTCCCTGCTGGCCACGGGCGAGCGACCGCGGCAAGACGAATACATCGTCGAAGTGGAATTGCCGCTGGGCGAGCCCCTCACGGCGATACGGCTCGAGGCGCTCACCGACGATCGTCTGCCGCGCCGGGGACCAGGCCGCGCGGGGAACGGCAATTTCGTCCTCAGCGAGGTGACCATCACTCGTTTGCCCCCCGCCACGGCGGAGGTGGCAGAATCGGCCCAGGCTGCCACGGGCAGCGCCACTCCCACGGACGCGGCCGAGACGATGTTCGCCATTGCCTCGACTCGCGCCGATCATTCCCAGGTCGATTATCCCATCGCGGCCGCCGCCGACGGTGACACGGCGACCGGTTGGGCCATCAATGTGGCACGCGGCTCGATGAACGTCGATCGAACGGCCATCTTCGTCTTGAGCCAGGTGCTCGAGCCGGCAGAACAGGGGAGCCGGCTGCGGATCACGCTCCGGCATCAGCATCGCGACGCAGGCTACACCCTGGGGAGGTTCCGGCTTTCGGCCACGTCGACGGCAACCGATCTGCTCGGATTGTCGCCAGCGGCGCTCGCCGCGTTGGCTATACCTGCCGAACAGCGTAGCGACGAGCAACGCGAGACGCTACGGATCGAGTATCAGCAGCACGATCCCGAACGACTCCCCTTGGCGGCCGCGATCGAAGAGTTGAAGCGTCAACAAAAGCAGCTCGAATCGTCGATCACGACGACGCTGGCGCTGGCCGAGCGGAGCGAGCCTCGCCCGACGACGATCCACATTCGCGGCGATTTCCTCCGCCCGGGCTCGCCCGTCGCGCCCGACGTGCCGGAGGTCCTGCCACCTCTCGAAAAAAATGGCGAGCGGGGGACCCGGCTCGACTTTGCACGCTGGCTCGTCGATGGCCGCAATCCGTTGACGGCGCGCGTCACGGTGAACCGGCTCTGGCAGCAGTATTTCGGCGTGGGCCTGGTGGCCACCGAGAACGACTTCGGCACGCAGGGCGATCCCCCCACGCATCCCGCGCTGCTCGATTGGTTGTCGTCAGAGTTCGTCCGTAATGGTTGGAGCCAGAAAGCGATTCATCGCCTGATCGTCACGTCGGCGGCCTATCGGCAGTCGTCGCGGTTCCGGCCGGAGCTGGTCGACGTCGATGCCGACAACAAGCTGCTCGCGCGGCAGTCGCGGCTGCGCCTGGATGCCGAGGCGATCCGCGATTCGGCGCTGGCCGCCAGTGGGCTGCTGGCGCGCGAGATCGGCGGACCCGGCGTCTATCCGCCTCAGCCCGAGGGGATCTATGCCTTCACGCAGCAGGTAAAGTATTGGAAAGAAAGCCAGGGTCCCGATCGCTTCCGTCGCGCCATGTACACCTATTTCTGGCGGTCGAGTCCCTATCCGTTTCTCACCACGTTCGACGTCCCCGACGCGAACACGGCCTGTACGCGGCGCGTGCGCTCGAACACGCCGCTGCAATCGTTGACCCTGGCCAACGACCGCGCGTTTCAAGAGATTGCCCGCGGTCTGGCGACGCGGGTCATCGAGCATCTGCCCGAGCATGACGATGCGGCCCGAATTCGCTACGCGATCAAGCTCGGACTGGCGCGCGAGCCTTCGATGAACGAGCAGGCGACACTCGGCCGTTTTGTGGCCGAGCAACGCGCTTCGTTCGCCGCCGATCGCGAGTCGGCGGCCAGCGCGCTAGGCGTCACCGCCGAGGCCGGAGCGGCCGATCCGCAACTGGCCGAGCGCGCCACCTGGACCGCGCTGGCGCGTGTGTTGTTGAATCTCGACGAATTCGTGACGCGGGAGTGAGACGCGATGAGCATGGCATCCCCTGCGCCACGAGCCATCGAACAAGCGGCGTTGCTGCAATCCACGCGGCGTCACTTCTTCGGGCAGTGCGCCGTCGGCGTGGGCTCGCTGGCCCTGGCATCGTTGCTGCAGGGTGAGCGTGCTCACTCGGCCGCAGCCATGGACGCCGACCTGCGCACGCATCCCTTGGCGGTGCGGCCGACCCATTTCGCCCCGCGCGCCAAGCGGGTCATCTTTCTCTTTATGGCTGGTGGGCCCAGTCAACTCGACCTGTTCGATTTCAAGCCGAAGTTGCAGCAGCTCGACGGGCAGCAGATCCCCTCGTCGTATGTTGAAAAGAAACGCTTCGCGTTCATCGGCCGCGACGCCAAGCTGCTCGGCACGCGGCGGGCGTTCGCCCAGCATGGCCAATCGGGCGCTCAACTGAGCGAGCTCCTGCCGCATCTGGCGACCATCGTCGATCAGATCTCGATCGTCCGCGGAATGAAGACCGACGTCTTCAATCACGGCCCGGCCAAGCTCTTCGTCAACACGGGCACGCCGCGCTTCGGACTGCCGAGCATGGGGGCCTGGGTGACGTATGGCATCGGCAGCGAATCGCAGAATCTGCCGGGCTTCGTCGTGCTGCAGTCGGGTCCCCGAGGACCGCGTGGCGGCGCGCCGCTGTGGGGGAGCGGCTTCCTTCCCACCACGTATCAAGGCGTGCCGTTGCTGCCCGGACCAGAGCCGATCTTGAATCTCACCAGCCCGCTGGGCTTTGCCGGCGCGCGCCAGTCGCAGTTCTACGAGACGGTCAACGCGCTCAATAGCGAGCGCCTGGCTACGGTCGGCGATCCTGAAATCGCGACGCGTATCGCCGCCTACGAAATGGCGTATCGCATGCAGTCGAGTGCGCCGGAGTTGACCGACCTCTCGGGCGAGACGGCCGAGACCCTGGCCGCCTACGGCGCCGAGCCCGGCAAGGTTTCGTTCGCCAACAACTGCCTGTTGGCGCGCCGGCTAGTCGAACGGGGCGTGCGGTTCGTGCAGCTCTACCACACCGACTGGGATCATCACGGCAACAACGATACGCACCTGGGCGAGCCGCTCGACGCGCGCTGCCGCGAAGTCGATCAACCGTCGGTGGCGCTGGTGAAGGATCTCCAGCGGCGGGGACTGCTCGAAGACACGCTGGTCGTCTGGGGGGGCGAGTTCGGGCGCACGCCGATGGGCGAGCCACGCGACAAGATCGGCCGCGATCACCACATCGATGGCTACAGCATGTGGCTGGCCGGCGGCGGAGTGCGTGCCGGGCAAACCCTGGGCGCCACCGACGAGTTGGGTTTCTACACCGTCGAAGATCCGGTCCACGTACACGATCTGCAGGCCACGATCCTGCATCTGCTGGGGCTCGACCATTTGAAGCTGACCTACCGCTTCCAGGGACGCGACTTCCGCCTGACCGACGTCGGCGGCGAGGTGGTCCAGCGATTGCTCGCCTGAGAAGACTCGGCATTGGGTCGCATCGCGCGGAGCGAGCGAGTACATTATCGCTCGAACTCGCTCATTTGTGGGAGACTACCGCCATGCTCCGTTTTGTCTTCGCCTTGCTCGTCGCCGCGTTGCTTGCCGGTCCCTTGTCTGCCGCGGACGAGTCCGCAAAACCGATCCGCGCCGGCATTATCGGCCTCGATACCTCGCACGTGATCGCCTTCACCAAGGCTTTCAACAGCCCCGATAAGCAAGGAGACGCGGCCGACGTGACGATTGTGGCCGCGTATCCGGGGGGCAGCCCCGATGTCGAAGCGAGCTACAGCCGCGTCGAGATGTTCACCAGGCAGGTGCGGGAGATGGGGGTCGAGATCGTCGACTCGATCGACAAGCTGCTCGAGAAGGTCGACGTCGTGCTGCTCGAAAGCGTCGACGGTCGGCCGCACCTGGCGCAGGCGACGCCGGTCATCCTGGCGGGCAAGCCCTTGTTCATCGACAAGCCGGTGGCCGGTTCGCTGGCCGACGCGATCGCGATCTTCGCACTGGCCAAGGAGCACAAGGTGCCCTGCTTCTCGAGCTCGTCGCTCCGCTTCGGGCCCGAGCTACAGGGGATCGGCAAAAACGAGAAGGTCGGCGAGATTGTCGGTTGTTCCGTACACGCCCCTTGCTCACTCGAAGAGCATCACCCCGACCTGTTCTGGTATGGGGTGCATGGTGTCGAGATGCTCTACACCGTGATGAGCACCGGTTGCGAAGAGGTCTCTCGCGCGCACACCGCCGATACCGACTTTGTCACCGGCCGCTGGAAGGATGGCCGCATCGGCACCTACCGCGGCATTCGTCGCGGCGACAGCACCTACGGCGCGATCGTATACGGCACGAAGGGGATCGTCGAGTCGGGCAGGTATGCCGGTTACGTTCCGCTGGTGGAGGAGATCGCCAAATTCTTCAAGACGGGCAAGTCGCCGGTGCCAGCCGAAGAGACGATCGAGATGTTCACCTTCATGGAGGCCGCCGACGAAAGCAAGCGGCAGGGGGGCGCCCCGGTGAAGCTGGCCGACGTGCTGCAGAAGGCTCAGGCAGAGGCCGCCAAGAAGAAGTAGATCCACACAGAACTGGAAAACGGATCGCGCTCGGCCGTCACCACGACGCCGCGTGGCGTGCCACGACCAGGTTCTCGCCGTGGTGCGTGCGACGGGGCGTGCGGCTTACGACTGGGTGCGTTGCTCGATCTGCTTCAGCCACCGGATCGCCTGTTCGAGCAACTCGAGCTGCTCCTGGCGAGCAACGAGTTCGCGTGCTTCCTTGGCCGTACACCAGCGGCGCTGGCGCTGGGTGTCTTCGGGCCAGTGGGCCAGTTCGTGCGAGACGCACATCAGCCGTCCATGCACGCGCAAGGGGCGGTTCCATTTGAAGTCGGCGTAGTCCCCCAGGGGTTGGCCGATAATTTCGCCCGCCAGGCCGGCCTCTTCGTACGCCTCGGCCAGCGCGGCCGTCTCGATCGTTTGATGGGGCTCGACAATCCCTTTCGGGAAGCCCCACTTGCGCCGGTTCAGCGACGTGATGAGGCAAAACTCCACACGCTGCTGACGGTACCGGAAGGGGACGGCGCAGGCCTGCGGCAACTCGTTCGATGGATCGCTCGACATGGCGGTTATCTTACACGTTGCCGGTGAAGAAATGGGATGCCAGCGAGCGGTGCAGGCATGGCATGAAGAAGTGCAAGTGCTTGCGCCGCTTCCATGTGTGGAACCTGCCATTTTGTGAGCCATGAAGCTCAATTCGAGACCAGGTTCTCGGTTTGAGACTAGCCCTTCGGCCAAACGCCTCGGGGACTTGAATCTTTTTTTTCGACAGGCTCCTTTCGAATGCCTTGTCGCGTAATGTCTTAGAGCGTTGTCAGCGATGCTAGCAGAAAAATACTTCAAACCATCGGCATAACCTTTGCGAATAACAGGCATTCAAGTGACGTGTTGGCACCACCCTCCCGCGAAGCCAACGCGTGCGAATGAGTCGCTCAGGTCGTGCTAGCGGCCGCAAGGCGATGTGGAAGAGTCGCCGGGTGGCATGTCGTCGCCCCCTTCCAGATGGACCCAGTGGCGGGAAGAAAAGAGAGCAAGATGCTTGTCCTCAGTCGAAAAATCGGCGAGTCCCTGGTCATCGATGGCAACATTCGAGTCACGGTCGTCCGTGTCAGCGGCAACCGCGTGGCGCTGGGGGTCGAGGCCCCCGACGATGTCCGCGTGCTGCGGGGCGAGTTGCGCCCCTTCGGTGACGAGCCGGTGGCGGCCCAAGAGCCGGAAGAGGAAGCCCCGGCGAAGCGTCTGTCGCGTCATCCCCGCCGCAATGAGTTAGTCCCGTCGACCACGCCGTTGCTGCCGCAGCGGTTGGCGCGCCGGAGCGGTTTCACCTCGCGACTGGCCAAGTAAGCCACTCCCCGCTCAGCCCAGCGAGAGCTCGGTGACCGAGATGGCGCCGTTGAAGCAGATTTCGACGTCGCACCCCTCGTGCCGCAGCCGATCCTGGTAACGTGCCCGGTAGTGCAATAAACCCTCTTCGACCACGTAGACCACGGGCAGGGGGTTCGGGTCGAGATCGCAAAAGACGACGGGCGGCGTGGGGCCGTCCGTCGGTGGATCGGGCAGGTTCACGTTCCAGAAGCGCCCCGGTCGCGCATCGCGCGACGTCAACATCCGCACCACCTCGTGTGCCCAGCGCGCCGCGCGGTTCCAATCGACCGCCTGCCGGCTGCGCCGATACTGCGACACCGCGATGCCCGGTTTCCCGAGCAGCACCGCCTCGCGCACGGCGGCGACCGTTCCCGAGGGGTAGACATCGGCCCCCAGGTTGCCCCCTTCGTTGATGCCGGAGACGACCCAATCGATCTCGGGCACCAGTTCTGGCACCAGGTGCGAAAGTGCCACGCGCGAGCAATCGGCCGGCGTGCCGTCCAGGGCATAGCGGTCCGAGGCGAGCGTCCGCAGCACCAACGGGCGATGTGTCGTCGTTTGGTGACTACAGCCGGAAAGATGCGTTTCCGGCGCCAGGACGACCGTGCGTCCCAGGGGCGCCATGGCACGTTCGAGGGCGGCGATTCCCGGCGCCTCGATTCCGTCGTCGTTCGTCAGGAGCAGATTCATCGCCGCGATTGTCTCACAACGCCACCGGACGACAAAGGGCCCGCGGCTTGCGGGGCGTTTCTGAGGCGACTAGGCTGGCGGGCCGCTTCAATGCATGCCGCGCCCCTGGGGAGAAGATGTCATGAACTGCCGCCGCACTTGCCGCCTACTGGTCGCCTGCCTGGTTACTTCGCTCGCCGGAGTGGCGTCGACCTCGTCCGCTGCCGATCTGCCCGATGCCGCCCAGATCGAGGCGATCGAAGTGCTGACGGTGCCGCACTACAGCGAAGGGGTGGTCTTCGACTACGCCGGCAACGGGTACCTCTCCGAAGCCAAACGCATCGTGCAATTCACGCTGGATGGAAAGCAGAAAACATTTGCGGAGACCGGCGCCCCGAACGGTCACAAAGTGTTGGCCGATGGCACGCACCTGGTTTGCGATGCGAGCCAGCACGCCGTGCTGCACCTCTCGGCCGATGGCAAGCTGCTCGAGCCGGCTTCGAAGGAGTGCCAGGGCAATCCGCTCAGGGGTCCCAACGATCTCTCGCTCGACACGGCACACGGCGGATTCTACTTTACCGACCCAGGGGGCTCGAGCGACACGGAGTTGATCGGCACCGTGCATTATGTCGACGCGAAGGGCGTGACCCAGCTCGTCGACGAAGGGCTGGCCTTTCCGAATGGCATTATCCTGACGCCCGACGGCAAGACGCTCTACGTCGCCGAAAGCAAGAAGAATCGTGTGCTCGTGTACGAGGTGCTCTCACCGGGCAAGGTGGGAGAGCGCCGCGTTCTGGCCGATCTGCCGAGCAAGGATGAATCGCTTGGCCAGGTCGACAACCAACCCGATGGCATGTGTCTCGACGCCGCGGGAAATATCTACGTGGCCCACTACGGCATGCGGCAGGTGCAGGTGTTGAGCCCCGAGGGAAAGCTGCTCGCCCGTTATCCGGGGGGCAACCTCACCACGAGCAACGTTGCTTTCGGCGGCCCGCAGATGAACCAGCTTTTTGTCACCGGTGCATTGGGCAATGAGCAAGAGGCCAAGGGTGGTTTGTTCCGCCTCGATCTCGGCGTGCCGGGACTCGTGATCTTGCCCGCCAAGAAGTGATGCCATGATTCATGCCGCTTCCCCATGAGCTCACCTGACGACCGACACGCCGATCCGCAATTGCTCGCTTCGTTGAACGCGCTCGAGTTCTTCAAGTTGATCGGGCTGCGGATCGTCGATTTGCGCCCCGGGTGGTCGAAGCTGGAAATCGACTGGCGGCCGGATCTTTGCCAGCCGTTGGGCATCATGCATGGCGGCGTGATCGCCACGATGATCGACTCGGGCATCGCCTACGCGCTGGTCCTCAGCGAGGTCGCCACGCAGGGGGCCGGCTGGGTTTCGGTCGATCTGCGGGTCAAATATCTGCGCCCCGCGTCGGCCGGCACGCTCGTCTGCGAGTCGACGATTCCCCGGCTGGGCCGCCAGATCATCCACGGCGAGAGCATCGTGCGGGGGGCCGATGGCAAGGAGATCGCCCGCGGAGATTCGATCTACATGGTCGTGGGCCGGGGGGAGAAGGCCCATCCGGGACTGGGCGGAAAAGGGGACTGAACGAGTGTCCCGTGCGGATCGTCGCGATTAAGTAGAGATTAGCACGGCTTTTATTGATGGTTGTGCGGTAAGTGAGCCCTGAAGTATTGATCACTGGCACGCCGGCCAGGCTCCCGTTGGTCGCCCTGGGTTCATTGGCAGCGCCGAGGGGAATAGGTTCATCTTGCTCCGCTTTCCGATTCTACCTAGAATCGAGTTACACACGGTCTGTAGGTGTTTTTCGCCCGCCATGCGTGTCATTTCCCGGCGGGGTAAATCAGTCGAACGTCGCAGGCCTCCCACGAGGGTAAAACGACGTGGCCCTCTCCGAAGTCGATCGCGGTCTGCTCGAACGGTGCCTGGCGCGCCAGCCCAGGTCTTGGGAAGACTTTGTTGACCGATATATGGGCCTCTTCGTCCACGTGATCAATCACACCGCGCAATGCCGCTCGGTGCGACTGACGCAACAAGACCGCGACGATCTTTGTGCCGAGATCTTCGTCGCCGTGATTCGCGACGATTTTGCCGTGTTGCGGAACTTCCGCGGTCAGAGCAGCCTGGCCACGTATCTCACGGTCGTCGCGCGTCGCGTCGTTGTCCGCGAAATGATCCGGCAGAAGACTCCCATGCGACTGGGTGACATCGCCGGAGAGCAACTCGTCGGCGCCGGCCTGCCCGAGCAACGCATTACCGATCGCGAAGAGGTCGAGCGTCTGCTCAACTCGCTCGACGGCGACGAAGCGGCCGTCGTGCGGCTCTACCATCTCGAAGGCAAGACCTACCAGGAGATCAGCGCCTCGGTCGGTATGCCAGAGAACAGCGTCGGCCCCACGCTGAGCCGCGCTCGCCAGAAGATGCGCAGCGCGGGGGCCGAGCCTTCCGGCTCGAAGCTCTAATCGCGCGCTCTGCGATGCACACTCTCTGCCTGGTTCCTCAAACGCAAACCCGCAGTGCCGCGTAGATATGCAGAACGAGCTCACTCAGCGCAAGAAACGCTGTTGCGCGGGAATGCCCGGCCTCGAGGTGACGGGATCGGGCGTGCTGACGGGTAGCGCCGGCGTCGACCGCCCGTCGTCGTGCATCGGAGGAAGTGGCCGACGGCCCAGGTCGATCGTCTGCCAGCCGGCGTATTGCGGCATGGCCCACAGTTGATGCTCGCTCGGCAACGAATTGATCTGCAACCCTTCGAGCTGCAGGGTTAAACGCAGCTCCATGGCCGGCCAATGGACTTCGACCGTCCGGGGCAGGATGGCCTCGGAGATCGGATCTCGCTGATGGTTGCGTGCCACGGCGCTGGCGATCAGTTTGCCGTCGGCGTCGTAGGCGTGTTGTTCGAGGATCCAGCCACGCTCGGGATCGATGATCGTGATGCGTTTCCAATCGAGCGTCTCGGTACGCAATTCGAGCTTGCCATCTTTCCGCGCGAAAGGCCCATAGTGCTGGTCGGACGGATCGAAGCGGACCACGCCCAACGCCTCGATCAACCAGGTGGGTTCGACCGAGAGGGCCTGCCGGGCCGGGCTGGTGGGGAAATCGTCGTGCCGGCAGAAGTAGATCGTCGGCGGATTGTTCTGCGCGGCCGAGAACCAGAAGCCGTCGTCGTTGCTTCCCAGGTCGACGGCCGTGCCGGCCAGGGCCGTTTCGGCGAACAGACGAAAGCGTTGCTCCCGTTCGTAAGCGAGATTGGCTTTGATCGTCGGAAAGGCCGCCACTTTGATCGAGGCGCTCGTCGTGTAGAGCGAGTCGACGCGATCGCTGTTCTCGTTGATCGTCGTCAGCACCGTTTCGAGCGTCGGCTGCTCGGGCAGGACCCGCGTGACCGGAACCTTGTATTGATCGACGACGCGCGGACAGCTCGCACCGCTGCCCGCCACCAGGAGCAGGGGCAACCACCAATAGCCCACCCCTCGGAGCCACGCTCGAGGCGGGCTCTGCGGTTCCTTCCGCGGTTGGGCTGTGTTCGTGGCCATCGTGGCTCTTGCGTCGCGGCCGGTTCAACTTGCCGGCGCGTCGAGTAGTTGTGCCAGGTGTTCTTGGATCGGTCCGATCCGCTCGTCCTCGGGCGGTGCTACGGCAAGACGATAGGTTTCCTCGTGGCGCGGGCAATACAGCAGCAACATCTCAGCGCCATGCTTCGAAGATTCGATGCCCTCTTGCCGCAAGACGCGATGCCGCACGAGCAACAGCGCCAACACGTAGCGCAGATCGTCCTGCCCGGGCTGCTCCGCGAGTTGTTTGAAATACTCCAGCAATACGTCGCCAGGCGCCATGCGGGCACGCTTCGCCTGCCGCGTGGGCATCTGCGACTTCCACCAGCCGACGATTCGATCTCCCACCGGTCCCTGCCAGGCCTCGGCCGAATAGTCGTAGCGCCTCACGTGCGAACCTTCGGCCACGAGCACCGAGTAGAACGTCTCTCCCTCGGTCAGCTCGCGACCGCTCTGAGCGCAGTGCCGCGTACAGCGTTGAACGTCGTAATCCATGGCGAGGCCGGGAACTTGCCGCTAGGTTGCCACGATCGCTGGCGAAAAATGCTTTTCGTACACGGCAACGCCATTCCCCGTGCCCCCTCGCTGACGCTTCGGGTTGGGATTCCCTCCATCACAACCCGAAGCGTCAGCGAGGGGGACCGCAGGACGCCAGAGGATGACGAGCGGGGCGGAGATTACTCAAAACGGCCGCGCCACTCAAGAGACCGTTGGTGCTAGCACCGCCAGCGCCGGCACGCCCTTACCAGACCGTGAAGAAGCGCGAATCGGTGCCGCCGGGGCCGATCTTCAATTCCACGCGCCGCGAGCAGCGGGGGCAATGTCCCAGGTAGGCCGTGCCGGCGCGGTTGATGTAGATCCGCGAGTAGATATCGCAGCAGGCGAAATGGATGCCCACGAAACGCCGGCGAACTCCGGGGCTGCTGCCGGCCCCCGAGTCGGCCTCATTGCTCGCGCCGCTCGATAGATCGAGGTTTTCGCCAACCATTATCAGTGGTCAGTGGTCAGTGGTCAGGGGTCAGGGGTCAGGGGTCAGGGGTCAGGGGTCAGGGGTCAGGGGTCAGGGGTCAGGGGTCAGGGTAGCGGTGTGGGTTTTTTCCGCAAAGAGCGAAGTCTGGGGAGGACCGTTTTGATCGCGCTCGGCTCTGCACGTTGCAGGCGTTGCAACCGGTTTGCTTGTCGCGGAATCGTAAGCAAGGCTACACTACGCAGCGCCTGCACGCCGCGAGTTTCTTCGCCCTACGCAAGGACAGCGCTATGCAATCAGAACAGTTCGAGACAGGTTTTGACATGACTGAATTTCCGACCGAACCGGCCGCGGCCGCCGGTGGTGGCATCATGGGGATGTGTTGCTTCGTCCTCGAGATCGCCATCCTGATCGTGGTCATCATTGGCCTCTGGAAGACCTTCCAAAAGGCTGGCAAGCCAGGTTGGGCTAGCATCATTCCCTTCTACAACATGTATGTGTTGACCGAGATCGCCGGCAGGCCGATCCTGTGGTTCATCCTGATGTTGATTCCCTGCGTGAACATCATCGCGCACATCGTGGTGTCGATCGATGTGGCCAAGAATTTTGGCAAAGACACGCTCTACGGGGTGGGATTGATTCTGTTTCCCTTCATCTTCTACCCTTTGCTCGGTTTTGGTGACGCCAAGTATCAGCCGGTGCAGCACGGACCGTAATGGCCACTGCCCCCAGCACATAACACAGCCTGCCGGCGGAGTGCCCAAGGCGCTTCCGTTCGGGTAGGATGGAACGGCATCGGATCGGGCTCGGCGAGCGTTTCGCCGGGCCCGGTCCTTTCGTCGAACACGTGTGGCGGGGGTCGCGTCTTGCTCGTCGGGCCGGTATTTACGCGCGAGGTACTGACCTCACCCAGACGCACGCGCACGTACGTTGCCCGCGCTGCCTATCCCGGCGTGCTGCTGGTCTTGATGTGTACGGCCTGGCTCTTGCTGGCCGGTATCCAGGTCGTGGAAGACACGGGCGAATTCGCCCGCTTTGGGCTGATGCTGTTCCAGGTGTTGGGACCGCTGCAGCTTGGCCTGGCGCTCTTCTGCTCGGCGCTGCTGGCGGCCGGCGCCGTGGCCCAAGAGAAGGATCGCGGCACGCTCGTGTTGCTGCTCATCACGCGTCTGACCAACGCGGAGTTGGTGCTGGGGCGATTGCTGGCCAGTCTGCTCAACATCCTGATTCTGGTCGCGGCGGCGCTCCCTTGCTTCATGTTGGCGTGCCTGTTTGGCGGCATCGCCTGGCAGCAGGTGCTGCAATCGTTCGCGGTGACGCTGGTAACGACGTTCGCCGCCGGAAGCTTGGGCTCGACGCTGGCTCTATGGCGCGAGAAGACGTTTCAAACGCTGGCCATGACGGCACTCGCTATCGTCTTTTGGCTCGTCGCCTGGGAAGTCGTGGCCCTGGGATTGCTGGGATCGAATTGGCTGGAAGTGCCCACGGCGACTTGGGCGACGGCCTTCAGCCCCTGGCAGGCGATCCTCGAAACGACGCGGCCCGCCACGTCGGCGGCCGATCTCGCGGCCTGGTGGAGCGGACCGGTCACGTGGTACATCGCCCTGGCGCTGATCGCCACGGCCGTGCTCAACCTGGTGGCCATCTGGCGCGTGCGTGTCTGGAATCCCTCGCGAGAAATCCAGGCCGTGCCGCGCGAGGCCGAGGATCGCGACAGCATCTGGGGACTAGTGCCGGTCGAGCAGTCGGCCGCCCCCGTAGCGGCGCCCGCGAAGCAACCGCTCCCCTCGCGCGAGGTGTGGGACAACCCCATCCTGTGGCGCGAGATTCGTACCCGGGCGTACGGCCGGCGGATGCTCGTCGTGCGCGTGGCGTATCTGCTGCTCTTTACCCTCAGTGCGGCTGGATGCTGGTATCTCGCCCAGACCGAGGCGGGGCTGACTCGCTGGAACGTCGCCGCCGTGCTCGTGCCGCTGGGCTTTCTCAGCCTCGTGCTGATCAACGCGCAGGCGGTCACTTCGCTCACCACCGAACGTGACGGGCGCATGCTCGATCTGCTGCTCGTGACCGACCTGACGCCCAAGGAGTTCGTCTTCGGCAAGCTGGCGGGCGTGGCTTACAATACCAAGGAGATGATCCTCTTGCCCCTGGTACTGGGCATCGGCCTGTGGCTCTCGCCGCGGGGGCTGCCGCTCGAGAACGTGATCTATCTCGTCGGTGGCTTGTTGGTCGTCGAGCTCTTCGCCATCACGCTCGGGTTCCACTGCGGCATGACCTATGCCAACTCGCGCGTGGCGATTGCCACGAGCATCGGCACGGTTTTCTTCCTGGTGGTAGGCATTGCCACCTGCATGCGCTTGATGGTCGCCTTCAGCGGCTCGTTCTCGGTTCAGTTGCAACCGTTCCTGGCGTTCATGCTGGGGGGGGGCGTGGGGCTCTACATGGCGCTGGGGGCGCGCAACCCTTCGCCCGCGATCGGTCTGGCGTCGCTGCTCTGTCCCTTTGCCACGTTCTACGCCATCACGAGCTTCATGCTCGACCACACGCTGACGGTGTTTCTCGTCGTCGCCTGCATGTATGGCTTTGCGACGGTGGCCATGCTCGTACCGGCGCTTTACGAGTTCGACGTCGCCACCGGTCGCACCACCTTGGGCGAGGAGTAGGCGCGCACGTCGGGCGCACGAGCTATTGCCGGGAAAGTTGGCGACGTACGAGAATCGATCGCAGCTTAGCGCTGATAACCCAGCGAGCGGAACACGCTGAGCAGTTCTTCGTACGTGATGAAGCGGCGGCGGTGCAGCAGCTTGTACTGATCGACGGCGGCGGCCAGCTCGCGCGCGTCGGGCGAGAGATCGTCGTGGCTGTTCGCAAACTGTCGCCGCTCGCGCCCGATGGGCTGCACCGGCGTCTCCCCGTGACGGCGGTCGATAAACGGACGCGGGGCTACCGGAACTTCCGCGGCGAAGATCATCGGATCCATAGTTTGCGACATGAGTTCAGCTCCAAACCGCCTGTTCGATGCCAGAAGATGAACGTGTCGCCAGACCGCTCGGCGACATGCAAACATAGATCGCAGCGGGCGCTTGTCAAACAGGTACTAGGCGTCGCGCCGGTGGTAGCGGTGGCGCGGGCGAACGGCCGCGAATATCCTCGGCAATCGCTACGGTCGCGGGCCGGCGAGTCTAGCTTGCCCCTGGCGTTCGTCAACGTAGCGTGGTGGGCGCGGGAGAGGGGGCCGGGGCTTGAGACGGAGTCGCCGGTCGTGCGGCTAGCGCCCGCGCGGCAATGGCCTGCTGCTCGAGCGCGGTGGCCTCGGCGTTCGCCCGGCTGGCCAGGTCGGTTCTTCCTGCGGCCTGCCAGATCGTGGCGAGCCGACGGCACACTTCGAGCGGGGGTGCGCCTCGTTCGCGCGCCGCGAGGAACGATTCGGCCGCCTCGTCGTACCGGCCGTTGGCATGATAGGCGCCCCCCAGGGCCATTTGCACGTCGGCCGGTTGCTGGCCGGCCTCGTACGTTTGGGCGAGCATCTGCCAGTTGATCAGCGATTTGTGCGGCAGATTCAGCTTGTCCTGCAGCTCGGCCAAGGCGCGCAGGGTGGCGCGATCGTCGGGGTCCATGACCAGCGCACGGTGATAGTACGTCAGGGCGTCGTCGGTCTGTCCGGCGCGCGCGCGCAATTGACCCAGGACGAGCCAGGCACTCGCCGAGTGGGAGTCGAGCACCAGCGCCCAGCGGACGTGGGCTTCGGCACGCTCGGGCTGCCCCAGGTCGAGCAGCATTTGAGCCGCGCGGACCTCGAGTGCCGGATCGTCGCCGCGGAGCTTGATCGCCTGTTCGATCTGCGCCAGCGCTGCTGCGCGTTCGCCGCGGTGCCAGAGGGTTTCGGCGTAGTGTTCGCGCGCGACGGCATCGACCGGACAGGTCTCGATCGCTTGCGAAAGCATCCATTCGGCCTCGGCCCAATTGCCCTGCTCGATCGCCAGCATGCCGCGCTGCGAATACTGGCGACACGTGGCGAGGGGTTCTGAGACGGGTCCGTCGCGCACCGGCGCCTTGCAACCGACGCAAAGGCTGCCAGCCAGCAGCAGCGTCGCCGCGATCAGCGCGCAGCAGCGATCGTCGGTCGCACGACCAGCGCCGACCTTGCGCAGAGACGACCATCGACGATCCGTCGTCACGCAGTGACTCCCAGACCTGCGCACGCGATTGCCCGAATTGAAGCCAAAGAGTTGTCGCGGTTACGGCCGGATCAACTGGCCGCGCACCCCGGAGGTGTCAACACGCGCGATCTAGACGAAATAGGGCGGAATGCTACCAACGGGGGCCGCTAGGAACAAGATCGGCCTCTCTAGGGTGCTTCCGCCAATCGGGCTCGAACGGGGTGGCAGCGCGGTGGCATCTGCGTAAAGCCTGACGTTTGCGGGAGATGAGACTGTGCCGGAGATGCCACTTTTGACGTCGAGGGACTCTTTGACGTGCAGGTCAGATTGAATGTTCCAACTACGGTGGGGCCGCCGATCCATCTTGCGAGGGGTACTCGCAACGCGGTTGAGGTCTCGCCGGAATCGACCGGTCGAGCTCGCTGCGGCTAGTTATCGGACAAGGCAGATCTTAGCGCGCCGTAACGCTAGGCGCGCGTCACGCGGCCGGGGCACAGTTACGAAGGGGGCAAGCGATGTTGCGACGCCAGAGGGGTGCGCGTTGCCTGGTGTTTTTTCTCGCCATGCAAATGGCGCTGCCGTCGCCGCTTTTGGCCGAGGGCTACATCTGGTCGGCGCTCGACGGCATGGCCGACCGGATCTTCCGCACGCGTAAGGCAGATATTCCCCCCGACGATCCCATGCTGTGCCTGGCGCGCTCGGTGACGTGCCTCGAGGACAGCATCCGCCGCGACGGGTCGATCACGATCAAGCAGCCCGACGTCTGGGGCGACGCCAACCTGATGCAGTTCATCCAGGAGTACGAGACGCAGATGAAGCGTCTGGGGGTCCGCGATGAATTCAAGCAAACGCTTCAGGCGATGATCGCCCGCAGCGATCAAATGGAGTTTCAAGCGACAACGGCTTTGGGAATAGCGAGCGGCAATCGTAATACGATCAACAACGACAAGCCGTCGACGACGGTGATACCGGTACCGAATGTGGCCGTTGCTGGAGCCACTGTAGAAGGGCAGGGAACAACCCCGGGCACGGTGACCGCAACGCCGATTGATATCAAGGAAGTGGATCTCTACAGCTTGTTGACGAAGTCTGCCGCAACCAGCGGAGTGGGGGAACTCAAGGTCGGCGTCGAGCCTACCGAATTCGAGCGACAGTTCGGCACTTATCTTTCCGTCAATCACGCGCTGCGCCGGCGCAACATGGGGGACGATAACAGCCGCATGCCCGGCTATGGCCTGTTCCTGTTTCGTGTGCCGGTTTCCGTCCTGCCTGGGAGAGAAACGTATCGCGGGCATTCGGCGGTCGTCACGTTGCGGGCGCAACTTCAGCTCGAAGCGACTCACTTGCGCAAGACGTTTCCCAAGCTCGCGATTGCCGATGCCGTCGATGCGTTGGCACCGGTGTTGTCCGCAGAATGGGATCGCAAACTCTCCGACTGCTACGTGGAAGAGTGTTGCGAAGGTAGCCATTCTCAGACACCTCCGAGTTCGAACTGGCAGTCTTTGGAAGCGCCAGATCAACAATTCCAAAGGGAAGACAAAGGCCTTCCTACTACCGAGAACATCAGCACGCCGGAGGTCGTTGCGGGGTTTGCGGGCATCTACGGAGAAGCGACGATCGAGGGCATTCTCCGGCGTGCGCGTTTCGAACTAGGCAAGGACAAACCAAAGCACGCGGAGTTGCGGGCCTTTCTATTTCGCTACTTCATGTCGTTGCAGGTGGGGCTCGAGCGGCGCGGCGTGTACGACCACCCTGGCATGCAGTGCCTGCTCGTCAATGTCGGCAAAATGCTCAACGCTGGGGCGACGTTGCCCGGCCTTTGTCAAAAGGACCGATGCGGTGACGAGCAAACGTTGACGAAGCTGCGAAAGTGTTGGATCGACTACGTGAAGGAATGCCTGCCTGCCGACGCCTGCCTAGCGGGCGCGTGCATGACGCCGAATTGCTTTCCCGATCCTGTCGGGCTCGATTTGTCGACGGCGGCCGCGACTTGGGTCCTGGCCGTCCACGCGGCTGAACTCGATGCGAATCTCAAGCTGTTGTTGCGCGACCTGGCGGACAACGGTCGCATTCCCCCGGATCATGGCGCTTTGCTCGAGCAGGTTTTCTTTTTCTCACCCGGCCGCTGCGAGGGAGTGGGGCCTACGACGGCGGCAGCCCGCATGTTGTGGGAGGAACTGGTCCGGCTTTCTTTTCCCTTGTACGTATTCGCGCTCGATCCCCAGGTTGAAGAGCAGAATGTCTGGGACGCCTTCTCGATGCGTCGCGAAATGCAACTGGCGCTCGCGATCGGCGTGGCGAGAAGTAACTTCAACATGGCACAGCGCGTGGCGTTGAGCCGTCAGCTTGGCCTCGACCAGGCCGGGATCGATTTGAATCGAACGGCAGTCGCCTTCACCCACGGCGCCGAGACCTTCGGCTGGTACTTCTATCCGCGCGTCCAGGCACCGCCCCCCGAAGAGAACAATCTGGCCGCGCTGACGCGCTTGATTTGGAAGGGGGGCCCCGGGCGGTGCTACGATCTCAATCACCGCGAGTTGGAACCGGGCATTCGCGAATGCGAGGTCATCCTTGTCATGCCGGGTTTCGTCAGCGGGGTGAAGTTCGACGTCACGACCAACTGGGAACTGCTGGCCAAACCGGGGACTACCTTGCGCAGCTACGAAGAAATGCTCGTGCAAGGTCGCCAGGTCATGGCGACGCGCCGGCAGGCCTTCGCCGGCGGCGATACGGGTTGCTACCGACCCGGCGATTACGAACGCCTGGTCAGTCGCGTCGATCAACTCGAACAGATGCTGGGGATGCAAACCTACGAAACCCGGGTGCCCTACGAATACGAGTTGGCCGGCCGCGATCTGTTCGACTTGGGCGATACGCAGCTACGGCCGGTGATCCACGACTTCTACGGCCTCGAGTACCTCAAGGATGGCGCCGGGTTGGCGGCTTCGTTCTTCCTGACGGGCAAGAACTTCCATCCGATACAAACCCATGCCATCGTCGGTGGTACCGAGATCCATACCACCGAGACGGAGATCGCGGCCAACGGAGTGCCCGTGACCCAAACGGACGTCGAGGTCATCAGCCGCGAGTTGATTCATGTACGCGTGCGCAGCCTGGTGCCAGAGTTGAGCCGGGTCGTCGGGGGCGTGCCGCAGTTCCAGGTGCGCGTCGGCACGCCCGCGGGCATCTCGAATGGATTGACCATTGACGGCAAAGCCGCGAAAGCCCCCGAGCAGGGCTTCGTCTGGGCGAACACCGGCCCCTTTCCTGCGACCTTTCAGTGTTGCGAGGGCAGCATCGACGTCGATCTTTCGTGCCTTGGTCCTTTGTCGCTCAAGTATTCGGGGGCGCCGCCGATCGATCTGAGAGCGGTCGGTGATGCCGACGTCGCGATCGAATTGAAGGGCACCGCCGAAGGAGAAACAGCCGCCGCATTCCGCGTCTATACAGGCGAAATCGACGCGAGCATCTCGAACGGGATCATTACGCTCGATCCGCGCGAGGCCCGCTCGAAAATCGAACAGGCGATCGAGTCTCTGCCGTGGATCGATCCGGCAAAGAAGTGGGGATTTACGGGGACGGCCCATCTGCGTTTCGGCGCGCACATGCCGTTGCACACGTCGATCTCCCCCCCGATCAAGCTGGTTTTGACCGTCGCGAACAAGGAAACCACGCCCTGCTGCGAAGAAAAAACGAGTAGTGTCGAGCGACTACCCGATCCGCTTGTCGTGGGACCGGCACAACCACTTGGACGGTAGTGGATGACGGCCCTCAGCGTGCGCTCGTCCCCGGGGCAAGTGAGGACTTGCTGCACGGTTAAAACGAAACGGCTACCGCCCGATCTTCTTCACGATCTGCTCGGCCTCGATCCGGGTCTTGCAGACTTGCGTGCGGAAGGCGTGGATCGTGCCCGGGTCGCTCGTGGCTTGTTCCTTTTCTTCCTGCTCCTTCCACTCGCGGGCGCGGCCGGGTGAAAGCGTGATCGCCACCGAGACGGTTGCCGTGCGGCCGCGCTTCGTCGTGTGGACCACGACGTAGTGCGTCTGGTAGATCATCGGGTCGCGGTAACTCTTCTGGATCTCGCCGCTGGTGAGGTGCCGCTGCACGGCCGTTTCGAGCGCGGCAAAATCGCTGCCGAAGTGCTTGGTGAAGAGCGAGTCTTCTCCCTCCTGGCGTTCGAGCGGACCCATGCGGCTGATCTCTTGCAGGTAGGCGCCGAAGGGCTTCTTGGCCTTCTCGGCCAGGTAATGTGTCAGCCCCCAGGCGAGCGCGTAGCCGTCGGCGTCGAGCTGTGGCGCGTTGACGATCCGCTGGATGGCGTCGCCACTCTTCGACGACATCTTGAGCAGCGCCGCCATCCGCAGGTCGTTCACCAGACCGGCCCGCGTCCACTTCAAGTTCCGCTGGGGCAGGGCCGCACCTTGTTCGTTCACCACCACCGAGCTGACGTTGATCGGGCAGAAATACTCGGGCAATCCTTCGCCCAGCCACGCGGGCCAGCCCGAGAGTCGCTGCTGGATGCCCACGTTGTGCAGGATCTGATGAACCCCCTCGTGAGCAATCGTGTACGAGGCCTCTTTCAGCGCGAACTCCGGCGCGCGGTCGGAAAGCAACGGATCTTCGTACAGCACGATGTGATTCGACAGACCACTGTAGTAGGCCGCCACTTCCGGTGGCATCGGCTTGAGGGCGTCGAATTCCTGCCGGTTGGGAAAGATCATCACTACCAGCGGCACCGACGGCGCCGTCGGCTGCAAGTCCCACTGCTCGAGCCGCGCGATCACGCCCGGGTAAAGCGATTCGAGAATATCGCGCGTCGATTGATAGAACTGCTCCGAGCAGGAGTAGACATAAAGATAGTGTTCGCTGGCCGCCGTCTTGAAGCTCGAGAATTTACCGGTGCGCAGACGGGCCATCATCGTCTGGGCATCGGCCGCCTGAAACGGCTTGTTCGAGGGGCGCGTGTCGACGCGCGGCACCAGGTTCAGCTTGCCGTCGGGGAGCAACACCAGGCATTGGTCGCCGATCGCACAGTGCAGCCGGCTGACGAGCGCCTTGCCATTCTCGTCCCGGACGTAGAGCAACTCGCCGCCGCCGGGCCGGACTTCGGCTCCACTCGCTAGCAGTTGGCTGAGCGAATCGGGCTCGGCCTGCGGCGCGGGGCGACGCTCGCCGGCGACCGGCTTTTCTTCGTCACCACCTTCCGCAACGGGAGACAGACCCTGGGCGCGGGCCACCGGGGCGAGACAAACAAGTGCCAACGCCACGCCGAGATGTCTCCAACGAACGAGCACGGGCGTACGCAGGCGCAGACCGGGAAATCGCATCGAAGATAAAAGCCCCTGCTGAGAAGTGATGGCGCTCTGTTGCGGCAGACCGAAGTTGTTCGGCGCCGCAATCTTCTGATTCCAGCGTTCAGGCTAACGCGCCGTTCCGCGGGAGGCCAGCATTCTTTGTCCGCCGCCGGCCCAGCCCGCGCGATCGATCGTGCGCCTTAGTGCCGGCGGTCGCGCGTCTAGGCCAGCACGTCGCGGACCACATTGCCGTGGACGTCGGTCAGGCGGAAATCGCGTCCCTGGAAGCGGTAGGTAAGCCGCGTGTGATCGATGCCCAGGCAGTGCAGGATGGTGGCATTCAGATCGTGAATGTGGACCGGCTTTTCGACGATGTTGTAGCTGAAGTCGTCGGTCTCGCCGTAGACGATGCCCGGCTTGATGCCACCGCCGGCCATCCACATGGTGTAGCAGCGCGGGTGATGATCGCGGCCGTAGTTCGTCTTGGTGAGCGTGCCCTGGCAATAGACGGTTCGCCCGAACTCGCCCCCCCAGATGACTAGCGTATCGTCGAGCATGCCCCGTTTTTTCAGATCGGCAATCAGCGCGGCGCACGGCTGATCGACGTCGTTGCACAGCGCTCCCAGGTCGTTCGGTAAATCGCCGTGCTGATCCCAGTCGCGGTGGAAGAGCTGCACGAAGTTCACCCCGCGCTCGGCCAACCGCCGCGCAAGCAGGCAATTCGCGGCAAACGTGCCGGGCTTCTGCACGTTCGGCCCATAGGCGTCGAGCACGTGTTGCGGCTCGTCTGCCGTGTTGGTCAATTCCGGCACCGAGGTCTGCATGCGGAAGGCCATTTCGTACTGCGCGATGCGCGCGTTGATCTCGGGATCGCCCACGGTGTCGTACTGCCGCTCGTTCAGTTGTGCGACCGCATCGAGCATCCGACGGCGCGTCTGGCCGCTCACGCCGGGGGGATTCGAGAGGTAGAGCACGGGATCGCCGATCGAGCGCAGCGCTACCCCCTGGTGGCGCGAGGGGAGGAAACCGGCCCCCCACAGACGTGCGTAAAGCGCCTGCGCGTCGCGTTTTTGCGAACCCATCGAGTGCAGCACGACAAAGGCCGGCAGGTCGGCATTCGAGCTGCCCAGTCCGTACGAGAGCCACGCCCCCATGCTCGGCCGGCCGGGAATTTGTGCGCCGGTCTGAATGTACGTGATGGCCGGATCGTGATTGATCGCCTCGGTGTTCACGGTCTTGATGACAGCCAGGTCATCGACGATCTGCGCCGTGTGGGGCAACAGCTCGCTGACCCAGGCGCCCGATTCGCCGTGCTGCGCGAACTTGAACATCGAAGGGGCCACGGGCAGACGCTTCTGCCCCGAGGTCATCGTCGTGATGCGCTGCCCCATGCGAATCGAGTCGGGCAGATCGGCGTCGAACAGATCGGCCAGCTTCGGTTTGTAGTCCCACATGTCGAGCTGCGACGGACCGCCCGACATGAACAGGTAGATGACGCGCTTCGCCGTGGGGGCAAAATGCGGACCGCCGAGAACGCCGCGATCGGCCGAGCTTGCCTCGCTGGCGCCGGCCGACAAGAGTTGCGGGTTCAACAGCGAGGCGAGTGCCGCGGCGCCGATGCCGCTGGCCGAGCGACTGAAGAAGTGCCGCCGCGTCAGCAAGAGGCGTTGTGTTTCAAAGTCGTGCATCGTGGCTTCCTCGTCGCAAGTTCGCGGCGACTATGTCTTGGCAGGTCATCGAGCGACTCGTGATCCGTTGCTTCAGGGCCGCGTCACCGTTTCATCCAGGTTCATAATCGTGCTGGCTACCATCGTCCAGGCGGCGAGCTCGGCCGCAGGGAGCGTTTCATCGCGCTTCGATTCGCCGACGGAGAGCAACGCGACAGCGGCCGCTTCGTCCGCCTGGTAGGTCGCCAGGTGGTCTTGGTAGGCGGCGAGCAGCACCCCGATCTCGCTGGAGCTCGGCGCGCGCGACGTGCCGAGTTGGAAGGCCCATTCGATCCGGCTCGTCGGGGTGGCGCCTCCTTCGCGCACGATGCGCTCGGCGAAATGCCGCGCCGCTTCGACAAACTGCACGTCGTTCAATAGTGCGAGCGCCTGCAGGGGCGTGTTGGTCCGCGCCCGGCGCACGGTACAGGCCTCGCGCGAGGGGGCGTCGAACGTCGCCATCGAGGCCGGCGGCGCCGTCCGCTTCCAGAACGTATACATGCTCCGCCGATAGAGCTTGTCGTCGTGGTCTTGCACGAACTTGGCCGTATTGCTCGTGGGGTAGCCCACCGCTTCCCAGATGCCCGGTGGCTGATAGGGCTTCACGCTCGGACCGCCCACCTGCGGGACGAGCAACCCACCGAGCGCCAGGGCATTGTCGCGCACGACTTCCGCGTCGAGACGGAAACGCGAGCCGCGGCTCAACAAGCGATTTTCGCGATCGTGCGCGTAGGCCTCGCTGCCGACATGCGACGTCTGCCGATAGGTGGCCGAGTTGACCATCAGTCGCACCATCTGCTGCACGTCCCAGCCATCGGCAATGAACTCGGTCGCCAGCCAGTCGAGCAGCTCGGGATGCGTCGGCCACTCCCCTTGCGAACCGAAATCTTCCGGCGTGCGGACGATCCCAGCGCCATAGAACTGCTGCCACAGGCGGTTCAACGTGACGCGCGACGTCAAGGGATGCGCCGGATCGACCAGCCACTGCGCCAGCGCCAGCCGGTTGGCCGGCGCTCCTTCGGGCAGCGGCGGCAACGAAGCGGGCACGCCGGGTTGCACCTTGTCCCCCGGCTTGTCGTACGCGCCGCGAACGAGCACGAACGAGTCGCGCGGCGCGTCCATTTCTTGCATGACGAGCGAGGTGGGGGCCGTCTGTTCCAGCTTGTCGCGTTCTGTGCGTAGCGCGGCGAGGGTGTCGGTGGCCGCCTTCCACTCGGGAGCCAACGTGGCACGGAAATACTCGGCCAGCCGTCGGCGGTCGTCCTCGCTGCGCTCGCCGGCCGGCTTCGAGAAGATCGTGGCGAGCGCCAGTGCCTCGCCGCCGCTGGCCTGCTCGAGCGACTGGAACGCGAACGCATACGCGCCGCTGTAGTTCACCACCTTGACGAGCAGTTGACTTTCGCCCGCGGGCAGATCGAGCGTAAGGCGGTCTTCGTCCGCCTTGAGGCCACGCTCGACGTTCTTCGAGTGGACGTTCTTGCCGTTGAGCCACACCTTCACGGCGTCGTCCGAGCCGAGCACGACGTCGAGCTTGCGAGCCTCCGGGGCGTGAATCGTGCGGTAGAGATAGGTCGCACACGATTCGCCCGGCAACCCATGCGGCACGCCATCGGCGAGATCGGTCCGCTCGCGCCAGACGAGTTGATCCGATTCGTACCTGGCTTGCAGATCGACGCCGTTTTCGGGTGGGTAGATTTTCTTGAACGCGCGGCTGCCGTTCGGCGCCGTGAAGGGACCGATCGAATGCCACGGGCCCAGCGACGTGGCGCGCAAGGCCGGATCGCGCGAGACGGCCAGCCGAAAACGGCCGATCCCATGCTGCGCGAATTGCGACTCGTGCCGCAGGCGGAAGCGGAGCGCCGTCCCTTTCTCGAAGCCGATCGGCTCGGCCGGCACGAAGACGGCGCTGCGCGGCTCGTGACGCTCGTAGCCCGCGATGGCCCAACCGTTCGTGGCGTCGCGGTTGCCGTCGATCGCCTTGGAAATGTGATAATCGCCGCCATCGGTCTTTTGCGAGAAGTCGGCTTGTGCGGCGACGAACGTCACCGGCCAGACCTGCGCCGGATCGGCGAGCGAGACGGCTTCGAGCTCGAATTCCGTCAGCACGAAGTTCGAGTTCGACGAGCGCCCCGGCCCGTTGTTGACGAGACTCGCATCGGTGAGGGCCTCGAGCCGCACGGCGGTGATGTCGGCCAGATCGGTGTCGGCCGTGATTTCGTAGACGTCGACCGCCGGGTTCTCTCCTTCGACCAGGATCGAATCGTCTTCCAGCTTGCGCAGCGTCGAACCACCGGTCGAGGCCATCTCGCGCGGCTGCAGGATCTGCCATTGCCCGGCGAGCTTGGCCGAGTGTTCGCTCTCCCAGGCGACTTGCGCTTGCTGCGCCTCCGGCTCGAGTGCCGCGAGTTTTGTCTGGGCGGCGGCGATCTGTTGATCGAGCTTGGCGATCTGCTCACGCAGCTCGCCGCTGGGGACGCGCACCACCGGGGGAGGCGATAGGGCGTTGCCGTCCATCGCGCGTTCCGTCTGGCTATTGAAGTAGGCAAAGAGCTGATAGAACTCGTGCTGCGTGAAGGGGTCGTACTTGTGATCGTGGCAGACGGCGCAGCCCAGGGTCAGCCCCATCCACACGGTCGACGTCGTCTCGACGCGATCGACCGCGTAGCGCACGAGGTACTCGGCATCGATCGAGCCCCCTTCACTCGTCGTCACGTTGCAGCGATTGAAGCCGGTGGCGATCTGCTGCTCGAGCGTGCGGTTGGGCAGCAAGTCTCCCGCCAGTTGCTCGACGGTGAACCGGTCGAAGGGCATATTGCGTTGAAAGGCGTCGATGACCCAATCGCGATAGGGCCAGATCGAGCGTTCGTTGTCGAGGTGCAGCCCGTGCGTGTCGCCATAGCGGGCGGCATCGAGCCAGTGACGCGCCATGTGCTCGCCGTAGTGGGGCGAGGCGAGCAAGCGTTCGACGACCTTCTCGTAGGCCTGCGGGCTGTTGTCGAGCTGAAACGCGCGGACTTCCTGCGGCGTCGGCGGCAGTCCCGTCAGGTCGAACGTCAGGCGGCGCAGGAGCGACGCACGATCCGCCTCGGGCGCCGGTTGCAGTTGTTCTTCTTCGAGCCGGGCGAGCACGAAATGGTCGATTGGATTGCGCGGCCAGTCGGTGAGCTTCACCGCCGGTAGCTCGGGACGCTGCGGCGCGACGAAGGCCCAGTGTTCGCCCCAGCGGGCTCCCTCGGCGACCCAACGTTTGAGCAGGGCCACTTCCTCGGCCGTGAGGGGTTTGCCCGTGTCGGCCGGAGGCATGCGCATCGTTTCATCCTCGGCCGAGATGCGGGCCACGAGGGTGCTGGCCTCGAGATTGCCCGGCACGAGGGCATGATCGCCTGAGGGGAGCTCGGCGAGCGCGTCGTCGCGCAGGTCCAGTCGCAAGCCGGCCTGACGCTGCCCGGCATCGGGACCGTGGCAGGTAAAGCACTTGTTCGAGAGGATCGGACGAATATCGCGGCTGAACTCGAGCTTCCGTGGCTGTGGGGTATCGTCGGCTCGGGCACTTTCGGCCGACTCTCTTGCTACCAGCGCAACCAACAACGGCAAAGCGAACGTTTTTAACGCAAAGACGCAAAGGCCGCGAAGGCGCAAGGGCGTGCGTGGCGGATAACGGAGACTTGCCAAGGCATGGTTGAAGTGGCGGGCGATGGGCATCGCGCGTCCTCGGGAGTGGCGATTTCTTCGAGGCAGGTACCCGGCCGCCAGGTGCGGTGCCAGGGCAGGGGAGGGCCAAGCCGCCAGTATAACACGGAACCGCGAGAAAAAGGTCAGTCCGTGTGTGCCGCCAGCCGTGTCAGGCAGGCTAATGAGCTGCAATTCAACGTTGGTAGCACCGACGAATCGGCGCAGTGGATTAGCAACTTAGGCGGCCTGAGTCGCCGAATCGTCGGTGTTGCGCAGCAACAAGAGGAGGGTGGAGGGCTCTTCCAGTGAGTTCGCGTGGCAACAACTCACACGACCTCTTGTAATTCCAAGACACCGAGATTGTCGCGCAACAGCCGTGCTTTCGGCCACTGTGTCATATCGCACATTACTTCAACCCCGACAGATACTCCACCACGTCCAGCACCTCGACCGGCGCCAGCGAGCCGGCCAATCCCTCGGGCATGCTGCTTTGCTTGAGCGTTTCGCGCTGGTCGATGTCCGCCTTCTTGATCGTCACGGCGTCTTTGCCGTCGAAGATCACCAGTTCCGTTTCCGTCTCCTGGGAGAGCAGGCCGGTGATGATGCGCCCGTCGCTCGTGGCGACCGCCGTTGAGTTGTACTTGGCGTCCACCTCGGCGTTCGGGTCGATCAGCGATTCGACGAGTTTTAATTTGGAGAGCTTTTTTCCTACCTGAGATAGGTCGGGCCCGTACTCGCGACCGTCGTGGCCGATTTTGTGGCAGGCCGTACAGGTGCGCAGGAAGACCTGCCGCCCGTTGTTCGCGTCTCCTTGCATGTCGGCCAGGGCCTGCATCGACTTGTTGCGTACCTCGTCGGGCTGCGTCTCCTGGCCGAGCAGGTTGCGCAGATAGGGGAGCGCCTCGCCGCCGGCCTTCGATTGCGAGAGGATGTGCGCGAGCAGTTCCTGCCCCGTCGGATTGTCGCTGGCGATTTGGCCCGTGAGAAACGGTTGCCGCCAGACGTTCTCATTGGCGGAGAGCGCGTGTTCGAGCGTGTAGCGCGTCCAGTAGTCGAGCGGCAGCTTGGCCGTATCCAGCAGCATCTGCACCGACTCTGGTGTCGAAATAAAGCTCAAACCGCGAACCGCCTCAGTACGGACGCGCGGATGCTCGTCCTGCGACATGCGTGCCAGAATGCCAAACGAGTCGGGCAAGCTATCCGCCGCCACGCGCGTTGCCGCGGCTCGGGCCTGGAAGCTGGGAAGCGCCAGCACCTGTTCCATCGTCGCCGCGTCGATCGAATGATGCGCCTGCTGAATCCACAGCGCCTCGGTCAACAGCCGGTCGTGCGCGGGATCTTTGGGATCGAGTCCCGCGGCCCAACTCGTTACGGCCGATAGGACTTCCTCTGTCGGGCGATCGCGCAGTTCGCGGCGTGCCCGTTCGCGCGTGCGCCATTCGTAGGTGCGAAGCTGTTCGAGCAGTTCCGGCACTGGCTTGCCGGCTTGCGTCACCGGCTCGACCAGTGGTCGAGCCTTTGCCACCAGGCGATAGATCCGGCCGCGCTGGTGATCGCGATTCGGATCGCGTTGCGAGTACTGCATGTGGCCGATGAGCGCGTTCGCCCAATCGCCAAACCACAACGCGCCATCGGGTCCGATCTGTGGATCGACCGGGCGGAAATGCTTGTCGGTCGAGCGAATCAAATCGTCGGGCTGACCGTCGGCCATCTTTAGACGGCTGCCGTCGAAGCCGGCGCCGTCGTCGTGGATCTCGAACCGCGGCAGGCCGTTCATGTTGATCACGCAGGCATAGATGAATTGCTTCTGCACGTCGTCGGGAAACTGTCGCGTGACCAGGAATTCGCTGCCGATGCAGGGACGCATGCCCTCGTTGTTGAAGATCGGCTTCAATCCCTGACGTTGGCCACGCTGCGCGCCCGACAGCGGCGTGTCCCAGTGCTGCACAGCGCCGGTGCCGTCGCCGACGATGCCTTGTCCCCACTCGTCGAAGATGTAGCACCAGGGGTTGCCGTAGCCGGGCGTGATGTAGTGCGAGAGACGATGCGCGGCCGGGTCGAGCACGTAGGCGCCCCCCGTGCCGAAATTACGGAACGGACCCCAGGGAGTCTCGACGGTCGTGCTCATGGCGATGCCTTCGAGCATGTGCAGCAGGCCGCCGTGATTCGTCTCGAACGAGCCCACCGTATGATGCGTGTCGTCGGTGGCGAAACCGTCGTACAGGTGGACGACTTCATCCGCACGATCGTCACCATCGTGGTCCTTGAGCCAGATCAACCGCGGCTGATCGACGACGAGCACGCCGCCGTTGAAGAAGTCGAAGCCGGTCGGGCAGTGGAGCTTGTCGTAGAACGTCTGGCAGTAGTCGGCGCGTCCGTCGCCGTCGGTATCCTCGAGAATGAGCAGCTTGTCGGCCGGCTTCGGATCGCCCGGCTTCCACTGCGGATAGCTGGGCATTGTCGAAACCCAGAGCCGTCCCTTGTTGTCGAACGACATCTGCACCGGCTTGGCCAGTTCGGGGAACTGCTTCTCGTCGGCGAAAAGCTTGATTTCAAAACCTTCGGGCACCGTGCAGGACTCGATAAGTTCATCGGGCGAGAGGTAGCGCAACTCGTCCGCTTCGGAATACTTCTGCCGCGGTTCGCCGAAGCGCGTCGCGGGAGTGAAGAGCTCGCCGGTATTGCCGTCATCGGGAGCGGCTGAAACCGTTTTGCCTTGTGCCAGGTCGCTCACGTAGCGATCGCGCACTTCGGCCATCTTGCGAATCTTGGCGTACTCGCGCGGGAAGGTCTCGGTATCCCACGTGCGTCGTCCGCCGTAGACGTACCAGCCGTTGAGCATGCGGTAGTCTTGCAGGTGGATCCAGGACTTGTCGTTCACCGCCGCGCGTAGCGCCTCGAATGCGGGTGAGCCAATCTCGGCTGGATGGTCGCCACCGAAGAGGGCGCGATCGAGCACTTCGGCGACGGCACGATCGCCCGCCTCGTTCACGTGCGCGCCATTGACCGTGAATTGCAGGCCGGGCTCGGCGGCGAAAAGCTGATGGGTCGAGTCGAAAACGTCGACGAAGGCCAGGTTGCGCTTTTTCGTCACGGCGGCCGCCGCGTCGCGATAGAGACGCAGATGCTCGTTTTCTCGTGTGCCGTCGGGCAGCAGTCGATCGGCGGGCGCTTCGAAGGCGATCGGCGAAACGATGACGAAGCGCGGCGTGGCGCCTGTGTCGTCGCGCGGATATTTCTGCGCCAGCTCGTCGAGCAGACGTTCGTAATCGGCCTGAAACTTTTCCACTCCCTCAGGTCCGGCGAACGATTCATTGAAACCGAAGAAGAGCAGATACGTATCGGCCGAAAAGGCCGCGATCGGATCGTCGAGCTTGTGGTAATCGCTGGGACGTTGGCGAACCGAGACTTCATCGGCGGGGCGGGCGAAGTTGCGCACCACCAACTCGAGCTCGGGGAAGCGCGAGTGAAGCAACGTTTCGAAGTGACCGAAGAGATTCATCCGTTCGGCCGTCGAGTTGCCCACCAGCGCGACACGTTCGCCCTTGGTCAGCTTCAGCGGCAATACGCTGGGGGGCAGGGCAGGGCGGGCCGGACGCGGTTGCGGCGTCAGCAATTGCTCGGCGCTCGGCTCAGGTTTGGCTTCGTCCGCGCCCGACTCGAGCACGGGAAGGATCAGCAGGGCAACGGCAAGCGATAGCGCAGCAAGTCCCAACAGGCGGACCGATCGAGAGCCGATCATCGACGAGAACTCCGATAGAACGCGTGAGCGCAAGAAGGCAGGTAAGTACAGCAGGCGGGCGACAAGTCACGCCGCACGAGGCGGGTGCGATTCGAACCTGGTCGCAGCGCGATCAGGTTTCGCTTCCGTTGGTCAGGCTACCAGCTTACGCAGGCGGCACCAACAAAGTACAACAGTCGTCTTCGAAGAAGTCGACCGGTCGCTGAATGCCTGACGAGTGGTCGCGGCAAGGCGTTCGCATCCGAGTCTTGGGAGGAGCAGTCGCAGCGCAAATCTCGCCCAACGCGCGACACGAATTTACTGAGCGCAGCAGCGAGACGTGTCGGCGGAGTCGCGTGGTCAGGCGTTGCAAAGAGGAGGGGCATCGATCGCCCAAAGTGTGGTTGACTTCTCGACTGGTTCGGATAAAAAGGATAAGGCGAGTTTGTGAAATTTGTCACAGTGTCGCGCCGTAAGTGCTATCAAACAGCGCAACTTGTTGTGGCATATTGGCTTGCTGCCGAGGGAGTGGTCGGCCAGGGATGTTCGCCTTCGGTACGGCACTGCGGGGGAATTCATGCCCGGCGGTGAAATGTACTGGTAATTGTCTCGCTGTGGAGTGAAGGTCAGCCGCATGGCAGACAAGAAAAAGATGTCGGTGGCGGATATTCTGGCCGCCGCACGACGCGCGGATGGTGGCGCAGCATCGGAGCCCCCCGCGAGCCCGCCCCCCGCAGAGGAATCGTCCGCTCCGGTCGAAGAGGCGACGGCTGCCGTGCCTGCTGAAGAAGCGGCCAGCGAGCCGGCGCCGAAGCCGGCGGCCCCCCAGCCGGCCGCGGGTGGTGCTCGTCCCAGTGTGAAAGACATTCTGGCGGCGGCGCGTTCCGGCGGTTCGGCCGGCGCGGCCAAGCCGGCTGCTCCCGCGCCGAAGAAAGAGGTCCCCGCCGCGGCCGCCAAGGCTGCTCCGGCGAAGAAGGAGCCGGCGGAAAAGAAGGTGGCTCCTGCCAAGGCCGCTGGCGCGAAGGACACGGCCAGCATTCTGGCCGCCGCGCGAAACCCGAACAAAGCCGGCCCGGTTTCGAAGGCCGAGGCTGCTGAAAAGGGAGTGGTCGCCAAGGAGAAGCCCGCCAAGGCGCCGCTCGTGGCGCCCCCCATGCCGGCGAAGCCCGCCGCGGTGGGCAAGCCCCCGGGCAAGGGCGCTGCGGCCGCGGATGCCGATCGTCGCGGCATTCTCGGTTTGATTCTGGGCTCGTTCCTGGGAGCGGGCTTTACCTCGTTGGCCGCCACCAGTGGCCTGTGGGGGTTGGGGGCGGCGCGTTTTGCGTTCCCCAATGTGTTGACCGAGCCGCCGAGCCGTTTCAAGGTTGGCTTTCCTAATGACTTCCCACCCGGCCAGGTGGCCGACAAGTTCAAGGCGCAATTCGGGGTCTGGGTCGTGAACACCGAGTGGCAGGGTCAGCAGCAGATCTTCGCCCTGCGCACGGTTTGCACGCACCTGGGTTGCACGCCGAACTGGCTCGAGGGTGAACAGAAATTCAAATGCCCCTGCCACGGCAGCGGTTTTTATAAGGATGGCATCAACTTCGAGGGTCCCGCTCCGCGTCCCCTCGAGCGTTATGCCATTCGGCTGGCAGACGATGGCCAGTTGGAAATCGACAAGAGCCGGATTTTCCAGGAAGAAATGGGTCAGTGGAAAGATCCCAACTGCTTCGTGATGGTTTGATCCAGTCGAGCAGGTGGGGTGTGGATGACCTTTGAGTTGTGAGTGTGAGAGCCCGCCTTTGCAGGGATGTTGAAGCGAGATCGAGCGGTAGTCCCGCTGTCGCCGGTTTCCGCGGTCGTTGTACCCAGGTAGTGAACCTCCCAGGCCCTTTTTGTTGAAAGACTCGACAACCGCTCATGTCCCTCGGCGAGACGATCCGCAATAGTCAGGTTTGGAAGAGCATCTTTCGGCACCCGATGCCGCAAGACCGTCGTAACCGCATCGTCGTGATGCTGACGAATTTCTTCCTGCATCTGCATCCCGTTTCGATCAAGAAGCAAGGCATCGCCCTCAGCTACACCTGGTGCATGGGGGGCGTGACCTTCTTCCTGTTTCTGGTCGAGACGGTCACCGGCGTGCTGCTCATGTTCTACTACCGGCCCACGCTCGAATGGGCCTACAACGACATTCTCGCGCTGCGCGACGTGACGTCGCTGGGCATCTTGCGCGAGATCCATCGCTGGGGCGCCCACGCGATGGTGATTACCGTCTGGTTGCACATGTACCGTGTGTTTCTCACGGGAAGCTATAAACCTCCGCGCGAATTCAACTGGGTCGTGGGGGTGATCCTGCTCTTGCTTACTCTGCTCTTATCGTTCACGGGCTACCTGCTGCCGTGGGATCAGTTGGCCATCTGGGCCATCACGGTGGGATCGAACATGGCTCGTGCCACACCGGTGCTGGGCTACGAGGGTCCGCTGCAGGGCATCTTGAACGTCAAGGGAATCGACATGATCAGCGATGCCTCGGACGCGCGCTTCATGCTGCTGGGTGCGCGCTTCGTGGGCGAAGAGACGCTGAATCGCTTTTATGTGTTGCACTGCATCGGCATTCCGCTGGCCGTGGCGCTGTTGCTGGCGATCCACTTCTGGCGGGTGCGAAAAGACGGGGGTATCAGCGGCCCGCTGTAGGCTTGCCGCACCGGCGCCGTCCGCCCGGGCTGCGGGTCGCCAGATGGCGACCGCGAGTCGGCGTGTAGCGGCGACGGGAAGCGGAAAGGTTTACGGTGCGGCTCGCCGGATGCCGTTGGGAATCCATTGAGTTAGCCAGCCAGAGCGCAGCGGTCGCGTGACTCGTGGCCGGCAAGCGTCGAGCAAGAATATCATGCACGGACCAGACCCCGCTGTCTTTGTCAACGACATCAAGGGGTTCCTCGGCTTCTACTACTTGTCGCTCAGCGTGATGAACGCGCTGGCGGCGATGTATCTCTGGCTGCGCTTGGATAAGATTCGTCAGGCGATCGTCTGGCTGGTCGTGTCGACCGCCTTTCTGGTGCTGGCCCCGCTGGCCTTCAGCGGCCGGCTGCCCGGTTTGCCCGAGGCGGTGCGCCATGCCATCGACGCGGCCAGTGGCGCCGTGACTTACACGCTCGGCACGACGATCGTGCTCGTCGTGCTCTATCTGGGGCGCGAATTCTTCGTCAAGCCGGTCGTGGCATGGACGGGTTTCAATCTGGCCCTGCTGCTGATGGGGCTGTCGATGGCGAACGCCAACTTCGCCTCGATCGTGACCAAGCCCGACAACGTGCCGATCGTGGGCCTGGTGTTCCTGCTGGGCTTCTTCACCTGGCTGGCGACGGCCAAGGCCGTGGAGAACGATCGCCGGCACGAGCAGGGGCTCGAGCCGCTCGAGAAGCTCGACAACGAGAAGGTGTTGGTATGGCCCGATCTCGTCTACACCGAGATGATCTGCATGATCGCCCTGACGGCGTTTTTGATCGTCTGGGCCATCGCCCTGCAGGCGCCGCTCGAGGAGCCTGCCAGCTCGGTGAAAACGCCGAACCCGTCGAAGGCCCCCTGGTACTTCCTCGGCTTGCAGGAAATGCTCGTCTACTACGACCCCTGGATGGCGGGCGTGGTGTTGCCGAGCCTCGTGCTCTTCGGCCTGATGGCGATTCCGTTCATCGACTTCAACAAGGCCGGCAACGGCTATTACACGATCAAGGAACGCAAGTTCAGCTACATCATGTTCCAGATCGGCTTTCTGGAACTGTGGATCACGCTGATCATACTGGGGACGTTCCTCCGCGGACCGAACTGGAACTTCTTCGGCCCGTTCGAGTACTGGGATCCGCACAAGGTGTTGGCGCTCAACAACATCAACCTGTCGGAGTTCTTCTGGGTGATTTCGCTCAATCGGGGCCTGCCGAAGGCCCCCGAGGGGGCGAGCTTTCTGACCCAGGCGCTGTTCATCGTCTATCGCGAGTCGCCGGGCATCCTCATTCTGGCGCTCTACTTCCTGCTGTTGCCGCCGGTCATGGCGGCCACGGTCTTCCGCAAGTTTTTCGTCCGCATGGGTTTCATCCGCTACATGATTCTGGCCAACCTGCTGCTGTTCATGGCGGCGTTGCCCTTGAAGATGTTGCTCCGCTGGACGTTCAACCTGAAATACATCGTCTACATTCCCGAGTGGTTCCTGAACTTCTGAACGAGAGCGTGCGAGAACGTGTCGTCCCTGCCGCGAACCGCGGTTGCCTGCTCCTTCTCGTCTGATTAGCAAAACATGCCAGCGAACGAACAAACTTGGCGCGATCAAAAGCTGTTGCACACTGCCTTCGGTGTGACCGGATTCTTGATGCTCGCCGGCACGATCTGGATGCTAGCGGCCGACCATACGCGCGAATGGAAGGGCTATCAACGCCGCTTCCGCGACGTTGAGGCCTGGACCAACAACGTGCGCCTCACGGCCGAAAAGACGCACGAATGGGGCGCCAAACGTCTTGAGCTCGAAGAGTCGCTCGCTGCGGCTCAGGCATCGGTTCCCGCGAAGAGCGACATCGACGAGTTCGTCGGCGTGACGAATGAGAACCAGCCAGGCGCGAACAGCGCGTCGATCGCCGATGCCTACGCCGCGCTCGAGGCCGCTCCCACCCCCGCTACACGTGCGACGCTCATTTCTGAGCTCGACGACGTGCTGGCCAAGGCCCGCGTCCGCGAGGAGAACGCCTCGCGCGAGATGAAGTTCCAGCGTGCCGAGCTCGACGTGGTGCGCAGCCAGTATGAGGCCGCCGTGGGGCACGAGGCGCCGCAGCCCGAACTCGACCGCATGCAGGAAGTGGTCAACAAGGCAAAGAATCGCGTCGATCAACTCACGGTCGATTACCAGCAGGCGAACACCTTCCGCAAGCAACTCGACGAGATTGTGGCGCGCATCAACACGCCGATCACCGATGCGACGAAGGCCTTGGCCGATCATGACGGCGCCGTGAAGCGGCTCGACGAGTCGCTCGAGGACGTGCGCTGGAATTGGGCCGACCAACTGTTGTCGATGCCGATCATCGACGGTTTCGGCCGCCCGCTGAAGATCGACCAGATCTGGCTGCCCAAGCTGACGATCAACAACAATTTCCGCGACGTGGCGCGTTTCGATCGTTGCACGACGTGCCACCAGGGAATCGAGCGTACGATGCCGGGCTCGCCGGCAGATCCGGCGTACGTCGCCGCCGAGGAAATCTCGATTTCGCTGGCGACCCCGGAAGAGAAGCCGGCCCCCGTCGGCCGCAATGCCGAGGATGAACCCGCCCCCCCCACGCTCGAAGATGTTTATGGCCTCGATTTGGCCGAGACGTCGCTCGAGCGCGGTGAAGTCACCGTGGGTGTCGTGCGTCCGCAGAGCCTCGCCGCGATGGCGGGCCTCTTCCCGGGGGATGTGATTGTCCGTGTGCGCGACGTGACGATTCTCAGCCGTGGGATGGTGGAAGAGTATCTGCTCGGCCGGGTCACGTGGGGCGAGTCGATTCCGCTCGTCGTGCGTCGCGGGGTCAGCCAGCCGTTTGCCTCGCATCCCCGCTTGGATCTCTTTATCGGTTCGCTCAGCCCGCACAAACTGGGCGATCTCGGCTGCACGATTTGCCATGAAGGGCAGGGGAGCGCCACGGACTTCCAGTGGGCCTCGCACACGCCGAATACGCCGCGCCAGATGGAAGCGTGGCGCAACGAACACGGTTGGTTCGACAACCATCACTGGATCTTCCCGATGTACCCGGAGCGGTTCATCGAGAGTACCTGCTTGAAGTGCCATCACGAGGTGACCGATCTCGAGCCGAGCGAGCGTTTCCCCGAGCCCCCCGCGCCAAAGGTGACCCAGGGCTACGACCTGGTTCGCACCTATGGCTGCTTCGGCTGCCACGAGATCCTGGGCTGGGACGGTCCGCGAAAGCGAATCGGCCCGGATCTGCGCACCGAACCGAATTACTTTGCGGCTGCCGAGCAGTTGCTCGCCACGCAGTCGTTGAGCGCGAAAGAACAGCAGCTTGCCCACCAGGTGGTCGAGCATCCCGAGTCGGAGCGTTCACGCAAGCTGTTGGCCGAGTCGCTCAAGCTGCGCATCCAGGCTCAAGAGAAGGCCAAGCAGGGTGCAGAACCGGAGGCGACCGAAGAAGCTGAAACGCCGGCCGAGGATCTCAAGCCGCTGACGCGCGAAGCCGCCAAGCTGGCCAACATGCTCGGCTCGGACGATGAGCTTCCCGGCAAGCAGCGTCGTGTCGGCCCCAGCCTGCGACATCTCGCGTCGAAGGTGGACATGAAGTGGGTCTACGACTGGGTCCGCGATCCGAAGAACTTCCGTCCTTCGACGCGGATGCCCAAGTTCTTCGGCCTGTGGGATCACCTCGAGCCGTTGCAGGAGGTCGACGCCGAAGGGAACCTCGTCTTCGAGCTGGATCCCGATGGTCGGCCGACCGACAAGCCGGTGATGGTCGAGTCGCCGGGGCTCGCCACGGCCAAGCTCTACGAACCGGTCGAAATCTATTCGATCTCGCACTACCTGATGCAAGCCAGCCAACCGTTCGAGTACCTGCCTCGTCCCGAGGGTGTGACGGAAGATCCCTCCCCCGAACGCGGCAAGCGCCTCTTCGAGCAACGGGGCTGCCTCGCCTGCCATCAGCAGTACGAGTTCCCCGCGGGCGAGGCCACCCAGGGTCCGGACCTGTCGCGTCTGGCGGGCAAGCTCAACACGCCCGACGGTCAGAAGTGGCTCTATAGCTGGGTGCGCGAGCCGAATCGCTATCACACGCGCACCGTGATGCCGAACCTGTTCCTCGAGCCGATCGCAAGCGAAGTGGACGGCCAGACAGTCGTCACCGATCCGGCGGCCGATATCACCAGTTACCTGCTGGCCAGCTCGGAGCCGTGGGAGGCGACCGTCGACGTGCCGAATGTCGAAAGCCTGGCCGCGCCGCTCGACGAATTGGCCTACCAGTATCTCTCCGGCACGTTCACCTCGGCTCAGGCCGAACGCTATCTCGAAAACGGCATTCCCGAGAGTCTCGCCGACAGCCTGAAGGGGGATGAAATCGTCCTCGTGGGCGAAGGCCAGATGACGCTCGAGAAGAAGCTGGCCTATGTCGGTCGCCGCTCGATCGGCAAGTATGGCTGCTTTGGTTGCCACGACATTCCCGGCTTCGAGGACGCCAAGCCGATCGGCACCGGGCTGGCCGACTGGGGACGCAAGGATCCGTCGCGACTGGCGTTCGAGCAGATTGCCGCTTACCTGCACGGTCATGGCACCGCGCCCGGTCACGGTGGTGGCCATGGGGCCGACCCGCACGCGGCGGCAGGGCAGGGCGATCATGGTGCCGCGGCGGCCGACGATCCCGCGGCCGATGCGTCGGCCGAGGACATCGGCTTCTTCATGCATGCCTTGTTGTCGCAGCATCGCTCGGGCTTTGCCTGGCAGAAGCTTCGCGCACCGCGCAGCTTCGACTTCCGCAAGACGGAGAACAAGCCCTACAACGATCGCCTCCGCATGCCGAAGTTCCCCTTCAATCAGGAGGAGATCGAGGCGGTGGTGACGTTCGTGCTGGGCCTGGTGGCCGAACCGCCGGCGAAGCAGTACGTCTACAATCCGAATCCGCGGCAAAAGGCGATCGTCGAGGGACGACAGGTCCTCGAGAAGTTCAACTGCGGCGGCTGCCACACGATGGAGATGGAGACCTGGAAGTTCGACTTCAATCCCCACACGTTCGAGGCGCCGCTGCCGTTTGACGACTACGGGTTCCTCAAGCCCCACTTCCCACCGTCGCAGCTTGCGGCTTCGGAGAAGGTCGATCGGCGCGGGCTCGGCAGTGCCACGGTATCGGGCATGCCGGTGATGGACGCCGAAGGCAATCCGATCGAAGGCGAAGACGACGACGGCAACCCCGTCTACTACTTCACACTGTGGAAGGATGTGCCGATCAACGGTCATGTCTGGTCGGTGGGTGGGGCCGATCTCCAGATCGGCGCGGACCAGATTACGGCGAAGCGTCCCCCGGTTGGTGGCGACTTCGCGCGGTTGATCTTCCCGCAGGTGTTGGAAGAAGAAAAACAGGTCAACCCGAACGTGAAGGATTCGGAAGCCTGGGGCTGGCTGCCGCCGCCGCTGGTGGGAGAAGGCCGCAAGGTGCAGTCGAACTGGCTGTACGAGTTCTTGCAGAACCCGTATCCAATTCGTCCGGCGGTCGTGTTGCGGATGCCGAAGTTCAACATGTCGCCCGACGACGCGCAGAAGCTGGTGGACTACTTTGCCGCGGTGGATGGGGCCTCGTTCCCGTACCAGTTCGATCCGCGCACGCAAGAAAGCCACCTGGCGATCGAGGAGACGGAGCATCCGGGCCGGCTGGACGACGCGCTCAAGATCGTCACGAACGGCAACTATTGCATCAAGTGTCACAACGTGGGCGACTTCGAGGTCGCGGGCAGCCCGAAGGCGCTGGCGCCCAATTTGAATCAGGTCCACTCGCGGCTGCGGCCCGACTTCATTCGCAACTGGCTAGCGAACCCGAAGCGGTTGTTGCCTTACACCGGCATGCCGGTGAACTTCCCGGAGGACAAGCCTGCCGATCAGGCGTTGTTCCCGGGGACCAGCCTCGATCAGATCGAAGGGGTGGTGGATCTGTTGTTGAACTTCGATTCGTTCTTGGCCGGCAAGACGTCGATCAAGCCGTTGATTCAGGCCCCCACGGTTCCCCCCGAACAGGCGGCGGGTGCTGGCGGTGGCGAGTAACCCTGCACGGCCCGGAGGATGACCCGATGGCTCGCCTGCGATGGTTCGCCTACAATTCGCTTTTGTTAGTTTCCTGCCTGCTCGCCGTACCTGGTTGCGGCGGCAAACCGTCGGAGCCGCCTCCCGGTGCGACCGAGGAGAACGCTCCCCCTGCCGTTGATCTCGGCGCGCCATCGGATTCGGGCGCGCCCACTTCGCCGCTATCGCCGGAAGGTGGAACGCCGGCGGATGGCCCTGGAGGTACTCAGCCATGAGTCGCGCTCGCTTTGCTTTACCTGCTGTGCTCGTTGCGTTGTCGGTGTTCGTGTCGTTCAACACGAGTGACGCCGCGCGTGCCGCGGACGATTGGGCCGATTTGACCGGCCGTTTCGTGTTCGACGGACCGCCGCCGGTGGCGCCGAAGCTCGTCGTCAATAAAGATCAGGAAGTGTGCGGGAAGCACCCGCTCGTCGACGAGTCGCTCGTCGTGGGGGATGACGGCGGCATTGCGAACGTGATCGTGTACGTTCGCTCGGCCAAGGTGAAGACGCACCCCGATCTGGCGAATCCCGAGCCGGAAGTGGTGCTCGACAACAAGGACTGCCGTTTCGAGCCGCACGTGTTGCCGGTGCAGCTTGGTCAAACGCTGATCCTGCGCAACTCCGATCCCGTGGGACACAACAGCAACGTGCAGCCGCTGGGCGACCAGGGAGTGAATCCCTTGATCGCGGCGGGGACCGACGCCAAGCACAAGTTCAACAAGAAGCAATTGTTGCCGGTGCCGGTGAGCTGCAACATCCACAACTGGATGAAGGCCTACGTCTTGCCGCGGGACAATCCCTATACCGCGGTGAGCGACGAGCATGGCAACTTCACGATCAAGAATCTGCCCGCTGGTGAGAAGCTCGAGTTCCAGGTCTGGCAAGAGAAGGCCGGATATCTCGAGGCCAAGCCGGAGTGGAAGAAGGGTCGCTTCGACATGACGCTCAAGAAGGGCGAGAACAAGCTGGGAGACATCAAGGTCAAGCCCGCCCTGTTCAAGAAGTAGGAAGCGTGTGATTGCACGCGACAGAAAGACTGCCATGCGTAACTTGTCATCGACTCGAAACTGGAAGCGGCCTAGTCCGCTCGGGGCGCTCGCCCTGGTGTTGAGCGCCGCCGTGTTGTGGGGGTGCAGCCGCTCGGCGTCGCAGGCCCCGCCCCCGGACCTCTCTGTCGCGGAGCAGATTCGCGGCGGCGCTGGCGAAGCGGCCGCCGAGAGTGGCGAGCCCGCCGCGGCGGCGGCGACCGGCGAAGGTTGGGGCGACCTGACCGGCACGTTTGTCTTCGACGGGGCCGTGCCTCAATTGGGCACGCTGGCCACGCAGGGGAAGGATGGCGCCGTTTGCGACGTGGCGCCGATTCCCAACGAGGCGGTCGTCGTCGATAGCGCCACGAACGGCATCAAGAACATCGCGGTCTATGTTCGCAAGGCCGGCCGCGTCAACGAGGAGTTGGCCGCGTTGGAGCCCGCCGAGGTGACCTTCGACCAGAAGCAGTGCTTGTTCCTCAGCCACGTGACGGGCATTCAGGTCGGTCAGAACTTGAAGATCTTGAATAGCGATCCCATCGGTCACAACACGAACATCAGCCCGCCGGCCGACACCGGCGCCAACGTGTTGTTGCCTGGTGGCGGTTCGGCCGATTTCAAGTTCAGCCGTCAGCAGGACACCCCGGTGGCGGTGCAGTGCAACATCCATCCCTGGATGAAGGCCTACGTGCTGCCGCGCAAGGATCCTTACTTCGCGGTGACCGACGCGGAGGGCAAGTTCACGATCAGCAAACTTCCCGCGGGCGAGGAGTTGGAGTTCCAACTCTGGCAGGAAAGCGCCGCGGGGGGGCCGAAGGGAGAGCTGGTCGTGCCAGGATTGACCGACAACAAGGGACGCTTCAAGCGGACGATTCCCGCCGATGGCGTTCTCGATCTGGAGACGGTCTCGATTCCGGCCGCTGCGTTCAAGCTGTAACAGGGGCAGCCTGGAGCCGGCCGTTCGAGACGAGTAGTGCTCGCGGTGCCCCCCGCACGGCGAGTGTGGATTCGCAACACAAGAAGATACGCACTTTCATCAGGAGCGCGGTGGTCGCGCCGTTGCACGTGTCGTTGCCGTGGTGGCGACACGCGGCGGGGGACAGCCACCCAGGGTTAGGTTAAGAACCATGAGCATTGCGTCGTTGGCCGGTTGGCGTGGCGTCGCGGCGATCTGCCTGGCGGCGTCGCTGCTGTTCGCGGCCGGTTGCGGTCAGGCACCCGTTCCCCAGTTCACGCTGAACATGGAGGGGGTCGATCCCGGCAACTTCCGCCTCACGGGGGGCGAAGAATCGGAGGACGAGGTCGACGAAAAGAAGCGGATGCAGGAAGGCCTGCAAAACCTCTCCACGGCGCTCTATGCCTTGTTCGGCACTCCCGACGCGCCGTTCGTCTTCCCCGAGTCGGGGCTTGACCTGCGCAAGCTCGAACTGGCGGCCGGTCCGGCCGGCGGCGATCGGCTCGGCAAGCGGCGTGGCCTGTACCGCGAGAATTGCGTCCACTGCCACGGCATCACCGGCAGTGGCGATGGTCCCACGGCGTTGTTCCTCAAGCCCTATCCGCGCGACTTCCGCCGTGGCATCTTCAAGTTCACTTCGACCGGACCGGGGGCTCGGCCGACGACCGAAGATCTGAAACGCACGCTGCAGAACGGTATTCCGGGTTCGGCCATGCCGAGCTTCGGCCTGCTGCCCGAGGACGAAATCGATGCCCTAGTCGAGTACGTGAAGTATCTGTCGTACCGCGGCGAGACCGAGCTGAGCTTGCGTTACTATCTGGATCAAGAAGAGCCCGTCCCGATGGAGCGCGATGCGCTGTTGGGGGAGATGATGGCGGTGGTCGATACGTGGAACGCCGCGGAGAGCGAGATTGTGATTCCCGATCAGGCGGCCCTTCCGCCCCATCAGACCGACACCGAGCTCGCGGCCTCGATCGCGCGCGGCCAGGAGTTGTTCCGCGACGGCAAGACGGCCCAGTGCATCAAGTGCCACGGACCGACGGGGCTGGGGGACGGCGGTCAGGAACTGTACGACGACTGGAACAAGGACAAGACCGCCGAGAACCTAGTCTTCTGGCGATTGCCCCCGCAGCGACTCGATCCACGTAACCTGCGCTTGGGCATCTACCGCGGCGGCCGGCGGCCGGTCGATATCTATCGCCGCGTCTACGCCGGCATCAAGGGCACGCCCATGCCGGCCGCGGGCAACGTTCTGCAACCGAACCAGATCTGGGATCTGGTGAACTACGTACTTTCGCTCCCCTACGACCACGAAAGCATGGCCCACGACGAGCAGATTACGCTCGATCGTCCGCGGCTTTGAGCGGAGATTCCGGCCAGCCGAATGACCTTTGTCGATGCCCCCCGGGCGAGTCATCGCACGCGACATCGCCAGCCGGAAGAAAAACTCTGAAGGAAGTAAGCACGTGAAACGACTTTGGGCCATCTTTTTTGCTCTGGTACCGATCCTGGGCGTGGCGCTCTTTGTCTGGGCGCCCAACAACAACCATTGGTTGCCGCGCGACATCTCGGAGCACGGCCATCAGATCGACCACCTGTTCCTGTTCATCCTCATCCTGACGGGCGTCGTGTTCGTCGCGACCGAGTTGGCCCTGGTCTGGTTCATGTGGCGCTACGAGCGCGATGCTCGCCGTGACTCGACCGCGTCGTACACGCACGGGAGCCACAATCTCGAAATCATCTGGACGACCGTCCCCGCGGCCACGCTGCTGTTCATCGCCTTGTATCAGATGAACGCCTGGGCGGAAGTAAAGATCAATCAGCCCGACGTGGCCCCCACGGTGCGCGTTACCGCACGCCAGTTCGAGTGGCGTCTGCAATATCCCGGCGCCGACGGCAAGTTGGGGACGTCGGACGATATCTACCACGTGAATGATCTGCACCTTCCGCTCGACGAGCAGATTTTGCTCGAGCTCGAGAGCGCCGACGTGCTGCACGATTTCTTCGTGCCGTCGCTCCGCGTGAAGCAGGACGCCGTGCCGGGCAGCCGAATCAACATGTGGTTCCGCGCCAAGGAGACGGGGTTGTACGACCTCGTCTGCGCCGAGCTATGCGGCTGGGGTCATTACAAGATGAAGGGGCGGATCACCGTCGAATCGCGCGAGAACTTCGAGAAGTGGCTCGCCGAAACCTACCAGAATCAAAACGCCACCGAGTAGCGACAGCCTGACGGCGCGGAACGCAACGCGGCCGCTCGCTGCGACGACTCTCCAAGAACGAAAACGTCCAAAGGTTTTGCGATGAGCACCACGGTCGCCGGTTCGCACGATTTTGAAGGGGCGCATGCCCACGGTCACGGCCACGCGGCCGGGTTCTTGCGAACCTATGTCTTTTCGCTCGATCACAAGGTGATCGGCATTCAATTTCTCTTCTCGACGCTGCTCTGGTTCGTCGTGGGGGGCCTGTTGGCGTTGGCCGTACGCTGGCAATTGGCGTGGCCCTGGTCGGACATGCCCGTCGTGGGTCGCATGCTCTTTGCCCACGAAGGGGGGCAGATCGCGCCCGAGTTCTACACGATGCTCTTCACCATGCATGCCACGGTGATGATCTTCTTCGTGATCATTCCGGTCTTGGCCGGCGCGTTCGGCAACTTTCTGATTCCGCTCATGATCGGAGCGGACGATATGGCCTTTCCGACGCTGAACATGCTCAGCTACTGGTTCATGTGGCCGGCCTTCATTTGCATGACGGCCAGCTTCTTCGTCACCGGCGGCGCCGCGGCGGCCGGATGGACGTCGTACCCCCCCTTATCCTCCGTGCCAGCCGCGGCACCGGGCAGCGAAGCGGGGCAGACGCTCTGGCTCTTGGGCCTCACGTTTGTCGGCGTTTCGTCGATGATGGGCTCGGTCAATTACATGACTACCATCATTCAGATGCGCGCTCCCGGCATGACGATGTTCCGCCTGCCGATGACGATCTGGGGCATGTTCATCACCGCCCTCTTGCAGGCGTTCGCCCTGCCGGTGCTGACCGCGGTCGGCTTCATGCAGTTGATGGATCGTACGCTCGGCACTGGTTTCTTCATTCCCGAGTTCCTCATCGTCAACAACACGCCGGCAGGGGCGGGGGGCGGTCAGCCGCTGTTGTGGCAGCACTTGTTCTGGTTCTATTCCCACCCGGCCGTGTACATCATGATCCTGCCGGCGATGGGCATGGTCTCCGACATTATGACCACCTTCGCCCGCAAGCCGCTCTTCGGCTACAAGCCGATGATCTACTCGATCGCCGGCATCGCGGGGCTCGGCTTCATCGTGTGGGGGCACCACATGTTCATGTCGGGCATGAATCCCGCGCTCGGCATGACCTTCATGGTCTCGACCATGATGATCGCGCTCCCCAGCGCCATTAAGGTCTTCAACTGGCTCGGCACCATCTGGGGAGGCAAGATCGAGTACACCACCTCGATGCTCTTTGCTCTCAGTTTCGTGGCGATGTTCATCATCGGCGGACTGTCGGGCATCTTCATGGCGGCCACGCCGGTCGACATCTTCATTCACGACACCTACTTCATCGTGGCGCACATCCACTACGTGCTCTTCGGTGGTACCGCCTTTGGCGTCTTCGGCGGCATTTACTATTGGTTCCCCAAGATGTTCGGCCGGACGATGAACGAGTTCTGGGGCAAGGTCCACTTTTTCCTCTCGTTCATCTTCTTCAATGGCACGTTCTTCCCGATGCACATCCTGGGGGCCGGTGGCTTCCCCCGCCGCCTGGCCGATCCGTATCACTACGAGGCCTTCGCCCATCTGCAGCCGATGAACCAGTTCATCACGATCTGTGCTCTGGGCATGGGGGCCGCGCAGTTGATCTTCGCGGCGAACTTCATCTACAGCTTGTTCTTCGGACCCAAGTGCGGCCGCAATCCGTGGCACGCCAACAGCCTCGAATGGATCGCCCCGAGCCCCCCGGGTCACGGCAACTTCGACGCACAGCCGATCGTCTACCGCGGACCGTACGAGTACAACTCGCCGGAAAGCGACGAGGATTACTATCCGCAGAACGTTCCGCCGAAGCCGGGCGCCCCGAAGCAGAAGCCCGCCCACTAACGTCTCGCTGTCGAGAACCATCCGTTGAACACGCTGCACGAGCAACCGATCAGTCGCTGGCCGCATCGCCTGGCGGTGGCGCTCGTTTGCGCGGTCTTCCCGTTGATCTGGGTCGGCGGTCTGGTCACCACGTACGAGGCCGGCATGGCTGTGCCCGACTGGCCTTCGACGTACGGCTATAACTTGTTTCTCTATCCTTGGCAGACGTGGCTCTTGGGCCCTTGGGATTTGTTCATCGAGCATGGCCATCGCCTGCTGGGCGCCCTGGCCGGCCTGCTCACGATGGCGGTGGTCGTGGCGGTGTGGATGCGAGACCGTCGCACGTGGGTGCGTTGGCTGGCCGTGCTCGCCCTGGTGGCCGTCTTGGCGCAAGGCGCCCTGGGGGGCATGCGGGTGCTGATGGACGAACGCCTGCTGGCGAAGATCCACGGCTGCTTCGGCCCGGCCTACTTCGCCTTGTGCGTGGCCCTGGCTGCGGTGACTTCGGTCCGCTGGCAGACGGCCCCGCGAGCGATCGTCGCCGGCCGCATCGACCGCTTTCGCCTGGCGGCTCTGCTGACCGCGGTATTGGCCTACTTCCAATTGGTGTTGGGGGCGCAATTGCGTCACCTGACGCTCGGAGTCACCGCGCAGACGTTTCAAGTGCTGGTGCTGTTTCACCTGTTGATGGCCTGCGTGCTGACGTTCTACATCCTGCGGCTGGCGGCGTTGGCGTGGCCGCTGCGACGCTCGGCGCCGTTCGTGGCGCGTCCGGCGCTTTGTCTGGCGCCGCTGCTGCTCGTGCAGCTTTTGCTCGGCGCCGGTGCGTGGATTACGAACTACGGCTGGCCGGTCTGGTTTGCCGATCGTGGTTGGGCGGCCGGTTATACCGTCACGGCAGAAGGTCCCTGGCAGGCGATGATCACCACGGGGCACGTGGCCGTGGGTTCGTTGATTTTGGTGACGGCGGTACTGACCGTGCTTCGTACGTGGCGATTCTTGGGCGGCCCCGCGGCCAACGATCGTTCGGCCAGTCCGTTGACGAAGGAATCTATGCCGCTCGTTCTGTTGGGCGCGGCCTGGGGGATGGCGCGATGAGTACCTCGGTCGTCTCCAGCTACGCAAGCCGCAGCCAGGGATGGGCGCTCGTGCGCGACTATGTCGAGTTGACAAAGCCGCGGATCGCCATGCTCGTGCTGGTCACCGTGGTGGTCGGGGCGTTCGTGGGAGGATGGGGGCCGAACGTCCCCCCCCTCGTTCTGCTGCATGCCCTGATCGGCACGACGCTCGTTGCCGCCAGTGCCAGTGCGTTCAATCAATGGCTCGAGCGGAAGACCGACGCGCGAATGGCCCGCACGGCCGATCGGCCGCTTCCCGCCGGCCGGCTCGGTTCGCGCGAGGTGATCGCCTTCGGGTCGGTCACCTTGTTGACGGGCGTCGTCTGGTTGCTGGCCGCCGTGAACCTGCTCGCGGCCTTGCTGGGCGTGGCCACCTGGGTGATCTATGTCTGTATCTACACGCCGCTCAAGTCGCGGACGACGCTCAATACCATCGTCGGCGCCGTGGCGGGCGCCTTGCCGGTGCTGATCGGCTGGGCCGCCGTCGAAGGTCGCATCGGACTACCGGCCGCCACGCTGTTCACGATCGTCTATCTGTGGCAGTTCCCGCACTTCATGGCGATCGCCTTCCTTTATCGCGAAGACTACGCCCGCGCGGGCTTGAAGATGCTCGGCAGCGTCGAAGGGACGCTCCCCCGCGCCGGCGCGCACGCGGTGACCGCGGCGCTGGCGTTGGTGCCGGTGAGCGTGTTGCCTTTTGTATTGCAACTGGCGGGGCCGATCTACTTGAGCGTGGCGGTAGCGCTGGGGGCCGCGTACGCCGCGGCCTCGTTGCGATTCGCGCGGACGCTCGACCGGGCGAGTGCCCGCCGGTTGTTGCGGGTGTCGCTGGTTTATCTGCCGGCGCTGTTGGTGTTGTTGATGTTGGTGCCGCTGTTTTATCCCTGGATTTAACTGGCCGTTGGCGAGCCGCCTGTCGGCGGTCGCGACGTCCGAGATAGCCCGAACGACGAAGGATCAGGTAAACGCCGATGTCTGTGGCTGCCCACGCACATGCCCCTGATGACGCCCACGCGCATCATTTGAAGTTGGAGTATCAGCCGGCGCTGCCGTTGCCCAACGGCAAGCTGTTCATGTGGCTGTTTCTCTCGACGGAAATCATGTTTTTCGCCGCGTTGATCGGCACGTACATCGTGCTGCGATTCGGTGCTCCGGTCTGGCCGCAGCCGCACGAGGTACACCTGAGCGAGCCGATCGGCGCGTTCAACACGTTCGTGCTGATCTGCTCGAGCGTGAGCATCGTGCTCTGTCTCGAGGCTGCCAAGGCGAACAAGACCGGCAACGCGCGCTTCTGGATGTTGCTCACGTTCGTGCTCGGCTCGCTCTTCCTGGGCATCAAGGCGTTCGAGTACCAGGCGAAGTTCTCGCACGGTATTTATCCGGCCTTGCCACGCAGCCGCATCTTCGAGAAGCCCGACCTGTACTACGCCTCGGCGGTGCGACTGCGCATTCAAGACATCAGTGCCGAATACACGGCCCGCGAAACGGCCCTCGCGCAGCGCGAGAGCAACGCCTCGGGCGACGAACAGGCCGCGTTGACCCAGGAGAAGGAACTGCTCGCCAAGGAGAAGCAGTTCTTCGACGGGCTGGTGGCCAACGAGCTGGCGGCGGCCAACAATCCCGATGCCACGCAGGCCGACCTGGTGGCGCTCTCGGATCGTATCGCCCCGGCGCCGATCCCGGGCCAGGCCGATCATGCCCACGGCCTCAACGACGCACACCCCTGGCTCAAGATGCCGTTCGTGATTCCGGGCGGCAACATGTGGGCCAGCACGTATTTTCTGCTCACGGGCTTCCACGCCATCCACGTGGCGGTCGGTTTGTTCGTGTTTGCCTTGATGATCCCCATGAAGCTGGGCGTCGCGGCGGCCGTGGCGGTCGAGAACATCGGCCTGTACTGGCACTTCGTCGACCTGGTGTGGATCTTCCTGTTCCCGCTCTTGTACCTGTTCTAAGCGGCGCGCGAGCGTCTCGATCGAAAGAGAAAAACATGTCGGACCACGCAGTGCATGCGGACGCGCACGACGACCATGGCGATCATGGCGTGGCAAAATACGTCTATGTCTTCCTCGCCTTGTGCGTGTTGACGGGCGCTTCGTTTTTCACCTATTCGGAACTGTGGCCCTATCGCGATCTGCCGGCGGTAGGTTGGGCCTTCATGATGGCCGTCTCCTGCACGAAGGCCATGCTCGTGATCCTTTTCTTCATGCACGTGAAGTACGAGGCGAGCTGGAAATACGTGCTGACGATCCCGGCGGCGATCATGTCGGTCTTCTTGTTGCTCGCGCTCATTCCCGACATCGGTCTCCGCATGCGGCACTACTCCGACGTCCGTCTGCGGCATGTCGGCACGCCCGAGATTCAGAATCAATTGATCAACGTAGAACGGGCTCACGAAGCGGCCGAGCACGCGGGCGAACATCACGAGTAAGCCCGCCGCGAGCACGGACGCCTCGTGCCTTTCGTACCGTGCCATGAATAGCTCCGCGATCGAGGTTGTCGACGTCGTCCACGAATACGGCTCGCGCCGCGCGCTTGACGGGCTGTCGCTCGGAGTCGAGCAGGGAGAGATCTTCGCTCTGCTGGGGCCCAACGGCAGCGGCAAGACGACCCTCTTCCGGCTGTTGTCGACCTTGATTCCGCTCCAGTCCGGGGCGATACGCGTGCTGGGGGACGACGTGCGCCGCGAGACGAACCGTGTGCGCCGCAAGCTGGGCGTGGTGTTTCAGGCTCCCAGTCTCGATCGCAAGCTCACGGTCTCGGAGAACCTGCGCCATCAGGGGGCGCTGTACGGTCTATCCGGCAGCGTGCTTGCCCAGCGCGAGCGCGCGATGCTCGAACGGCTGGCGCTGGCCGATCGTGCCCGCGATCTCGTCGAGACCCTCTCGGGCGGATTGCGCCGCCGCGTGGAACTGGCCAAGGGCATGCTGCACGAACCACCCATGTTGATCCTGGACGAACCGAGCACGGGGCTCGACCCCGCCGCGCGAACCGACTTGTGGAATTACCTCGCCGAGGTGCGCCGCGAGGGAGTAACCGTCGTGCTCACGTCGCATCTGCTCGAAGAAGCGGAACGGGCCGACCGGATCGCCATCGTGGCCGAGGGGCGACTCGTGGCGCTCGACACGCCCGAGCGCTTGCGCGCCAGCGTCGGCGGCAACACGATCACGATCCAGACCGCCGAACCAGGAACGCTGGCCGAGCGTATCCGCGAGCGCTGGGGAATCGACACGCAGGTGATCGATGGCAGCGTGCGTCTGGCCCAGGAGGCCACGCACGAGTTGATCGCGCGCCTCGTCGAGGCATTTCCTGAAGAGTGCGATTCGATCACCCTGGGCAAACCCACGCTCGAAGATGTCTTCATCGCGCGGACCGGGCACCGCTTTTGGAATGCCGCGCGGGAGGTGGCCGTTGGTTAGTAGCATCGCCGATCGCCCCGCCGTTCGTCGGCCGGAGTACCCCGTGCGGCCGGCGGCGGTGGCAGGTTCGCTTGCCCGCCGCGAGTTGGTGCGCTTTTTCCGGCAACGAAATCGCGTGTTCGGCGCCCTGGCGCAACCGACGGTGTTTTGGATCTTGTTCGGGGCCGGGCTGGGGCCGACGTTCCACCTGCCGGGTATCGGTGGAGCCGAGCTGAACTATCGCGAGTTCTTCTTTCCCGGCACCGTGGTGTTGATCCTGTTGTTCACGGCCATCTTCACGTCGATCTCGATCATCGAAGATCGTCGTGAAGGTTTTCTGCAGTCGGTGCTCGTGGCGCCGATTCCGCGCTGGTCGATGGTAGTCGGCAAGCTGCTCGGCGGCACGGCGATCGCCTTTATCGAGGGGTTCTTGTTCCTGCTGCTCAGCTACACGACGGGCATCACGCCGGGGCCCCTGGCGCTGCTGGCCAGCACGCTGTTCATGTTTCTGGTGGCGTTCGCGCTCGCGGGGCTCGGATTCGTCTTCGCGTGGCGCACCGATTCCACGCAGGGCTTTCACGCCGTGATGAGCGTGGTGCTGTTTCCGATGTGGCTCTTGAGCGGCTCGTTCTTTCCGGCCGAATCGGGCCTGCTGGGCTGGATCGCCACGTTCAATCCGTTGACCTACGGCGTGGCCGGGCTGCGGCAGTTGCTCTACCTGGGACAGGCCGAACCGCCGTTGCCGCCCGGGTTGCCGAGCTTGACGCTCTGCCTGTTGGTGACGCTCGCCTTTGCCCTGCTGACTTTTGCCTTGTCCTGCCAGGTGGCGGGCAAGCGCACGACGGGAGATTTGCTATGAAGTGGAGATTGCTGGTCTGGGGCTTCGTCTTTCTCGCGATCTGTGGAATGTACGGCTTCAGCAAGTATCGGCGCGCGCAACAGCATCAGGCCGCGCTCGACAAGCTGCCCCCGCTGACGTTGAACGATGCGGTGAACGGCCGCCAGGTCGAACCGTTCGAGCTGACGCGCGAGTCGGGCGAAACGTTCAACACGGACAGTCTCGACGGAAAGATCTGGGTCGCCAGCTTCTTCTTCACGAGCTGCCCCGGCTTCTGCCTGAAGCAGAATCGGTCGATTGCCGATCTCACGGAAACGCTGGGAGACAAGGACGTCACGTTCGTGAGCGTCTCGGTCGATCCCAAGGTCGATACGCCCCCCGAATTGGTGAAATACGCTTCGCACTTCCAGGCCGATCCCGCGCGCTGGGTCTTCCTGACGGGCGACATGGACACGATCCGCAACGTGGCCAAGGATACGTTCCTCGTCACGGCCGACCGTGAAACGCATTCGGGCCGGCTGTTCCTCGTGGGGCGCGACGGCAAGATCGTGGCGAGTTACAACGGTACCGATCCGGTCGACATGAAGATGCTGTCCCGCGAGATCGACAAGCTCACGTCGGAGTCGACCTGATGCCCGAGGTTTCTACAGATGCGCCGGCAGCGTGGGTGCTGTGGCTTCCCACGGTGAACGCGGCCCTCAATTCGCTGGCCACGGTGTTGCTGGTGGTCGGCTATCGATTGATTCGCCAGCGTCGCGAGCAAGCCCACAAGCGTACGATGCTGACGGCGTTTGGCGTGTCGATCGCATTCCTGGCGTGCTACGTGGTGTACCACCTCAACGTGGGCAGCGTCCGCTTCGTGGGGCCGCAACCGGTGAAGACGGTCTACCTGGCGATTCTCGCCTCGCACGTCATTCTGGCGGCGACGGTGCCATTTCTGACCGTGGCGACGATCTACCTGGGGCTGAAAGACCGCCGGCAGGCCCACCGTAAAGTTGCCCGGTGGACTTTTCCGATCTGGCTTTATGTCTCGATCACCGGCGTGGTGATCTATCTGTTCCTGTACCACGTCTATCCTGCCCCAAGTCCCAGATCTATAATCCCTGAACCTGGGGTGACGTCGGTCGCACCGTCGGAGAATGCTCCGTCGGCCGTGCCGTGACGCCGCCTCGCAGGAGAGGAGAAAGCCCCCCATGTACCGATTGCGATCAGCCCAGCGCGTGCTGTTTGTTTTCGCCGTTGCCGTGCTGGTGACGAGCATGGTGGTCGACGAAGCGCTCGGTTGCCCTAGCTGCAAGCAGGCCTTGGCCGACAGCAAGGGGGGCAACATGATCGCGGGCTACTTCTGGAGCATCTTGTTCATGATGTCGATGCCCTTCACGCTGCTGGGGGGCTTCAGCGGGTATATGTACCTGCTGGTTCGTCGTGCCCGCAACCAGGCCAACAAGGCCGCGGCGTCGTCGGCTTCTGTGGAGCAACCCGTCGACGAGCTCGAGACGGTCGACGTCTGAGCGCCGCCTGCCATGCAGGCGCCGACTACGGCTCAAGGCACGGCTTCCTTGCCGGTGCCCGCTTCCGGGACGGTTTCGTCCGGATCCCAATATTGGTCCCAGCCCCGCCAAAGGCTGCGCGCGTAGCGGAAAAACCACAGTGGGAAGAGGACGCAGAACGCGGCCAGCGGCCACAGCATCTGGTCGGGTGAGATGCCAGCCAGGAAGAAGAGGGCGAAGAAGGTGACCACCAAGATCAAGGCGGTCAGCCCGTAGTTGAAATAGATGGCCCCCAGATAGTACCCCTGCTCGGGATGAAAGTTCAATCCGCAGGCGGGGCATTGCGGGTTCATTTTGAACCAGCCGCTGAAGAGTCTGCCTCGTCCGCAGGCAGGGCACACGAGACGTAGAGAACGCTGGAGTATCGTCCGAAATCGCATTCCATCCACCGGGATTGGCAGTCGATAGCTAGTTGACGCGGCGCGCAGTAAGATTGCCGCACGATTGCACGTCTCGTTCACCTCGACATGCCGCTAGCTCACTATGCGCGTCCTTGGCCGCTTTCTGCAACAGGTCGGCTTGATTGCACCGCCGATCTCGATCGTGCTGCAATTGATGAACGTCTTATCTTTGGGGCAGATGCTGACCGCCCTGGTGGCCGCCGTGTGCTCCTTCGGGATCGGTCGAATCCTGGAAGGCTATGCGCCTTCTTAGATCTTCTTCCTGGTGGTGCCGGCCGGCAGATTTTCCCCCTTGTGGTTTTGGCTCGATTTGGGGGATTTGCCCCCTCGCGATGGGGGGTGGCCTGCCTTTTCCCGTTTTCCCGATTTGCACCGGTCTCTATACTGAATTAGATCGCGCAAGTTGCGGCGGTATGCCCCGTTACGAAGTCCGAACGATCAGTCGGCAGCCCGGCGCAGGAGGCGGCGGTTCGTTATGGCACGGTGATGCCATCGTGGCCCAAGGATAAGGTGTCGAGCATGGGCTCTGTCTGCCGACCTGGGAGAGGCCATCCAGCGCTCTGGCTGGGTGTCGCGTGGGCGATGCTCTTATCGGGGCCGGCTGTCCAGGCTCAGCTCGGGCCGACGAGCCAGTACGAACTTTCTGACTCGATCTACCTCGACGAGGCCGATAGTGCCGCTCGACGGCACCTGACTCAGGTCGACGCCTTTCTGGCGGCGGGGCAGTGGGACGAAGCGATCGAGTCCCTCCGCCAGATCTCGTCCGAGCACGGCGACAAGATGGTCAAGCTCGTCGAGCGCCGTTATCTGAACGTGCGGGCCTACTGCCAGCTCCAGTTTTGCCGTATGCCGGCCGAGGCGCTCGCGCTGTATCGCAGCCGGGTCGATTCGCAAGCCCGCGAATGGTTTGAAGCCGGCGCGGCGCAACGCGACCAGGTCTTGTTGCGGCGCGTCGTCGAGCAGTTCTTTGCCAGCAGCTCGGGGGATGACGCGCTCGATGCACTGGCCGAGATGTGGCTCGAAGAGGGGGACTACGGAGCCGCCCGGGCCGCCTGGCGCAGGCTCGTGCCGCGCGAGGCGGGCATGCCTGCCGACAGCGCCGGCGTGACGACGGCGATTGCCTATCCGCAGACCGATCTGGATCCAGGGCGACTGCTCGCGCGGCTGACGCTGGTCTCGATTCTCGAAGGGGATCTGCCGCGTGCCGAGCGCGAACTGGAAGAGCTGCGCCAGCATCATCCCGGCTCGATGGGGCGTCTTGGCGGTCGCGAAGTGAATTACGTGAAAGGGCTCGCCAAGCTGCTCGAGGATAGTCGTGAGTGGAAGCCCGTGGCGGATGATCTCCCCTGGTCGACATTTGGGGGCTCGCCCGAGCGCACGAAGGTCATGCCGGTATTGAAGGATGTGGGCGCGTACCAGTGGAGTGTGCCGCTGTTGAACCATGCGTCGGAGCCGCTGGCGATGATCGCGCACGGGGCCTCGCAATCGCGTCCTGCCGAAAGCCACGGCCGCCTGCTGAGCTATTACCCGCTGGTGGCAGGCAACCTGGTGTTGGTGAACGACGACGCAGAGATTCGGGCGTACGATCTGGCCACGGGCAAGCCCGCCTTTTCGAACGCGGTGATCTTTTCTGCCGAAGAATCGGACAGCAAGTTCAAATACGGCGCGCGGCAACATCGACCGCGCCATCTGGGCGTGCCGCGTTTTACGATGACCGTCCACGGCAACAAGCTGTTCGCGCGGATGGGTTCGAGCATCACGGCGGTAGCGCCGGAGATCAATCCCCAGGTAGCGCCGGGGTATCTGGTGTGCCTTGACCTTGCGGCGCAGGGCCGATTGCTGTGGCGCTTGGAGCCAGGCGCCGAGAAATGGGCCTTCGAAGGCTCACCCATTTGCGACGGCAAGAACGTCTACGTCGCCATGCGGCGCAGTGATGTACGACCCCAGGCGCACGTCGCCTGCTTCGACGCCGAGACGGGCCAGGAACGCTGGCGAAGGTTTATTTGCGCGGCCGAAACTCCCGGTCGCGGTCAGATCAACGAATGCACGCACAACCTGCTCACGCTCCATCGGGGCATGCTCTATTTGAATACGAACCTGGGTGCCGTCGCCGCGCTGTCGTGTCAGGATGGGCGTGTGTCGTGGATTTCGCTCTATCGGCGGACGACCAAGGGAGACCTGAGCCAGCCGGCCTCGCACGTGTATCGCGATTTGAATCCTTGTATTTACGATCGCGGTCGGCTGTTCGTCGCCCCCTCCGATTCGGAGTTCATTTTTGCCTTCGATGCCGACTCGGGCGATCTGTTGTGGGACTCGCGCAGTGCCAGTGGCGCCGTCCACCTGCTCGGAGTTGGCAATGGCACGCTCTTCGTCAGCGGCGAACGGCTGGCTGGCTTTAACGCCGAGACGGGCAAGTTCACGCACGAGTTTCAACAGGAGAGGGGCTACGGACGAGGAGCCCTGGTAGGAGACAGTATCTACTTCCCCGTGCGAGAGGGGAGCCGGTTTGCATTGCGTATCGTCGATCAACGGCTCGACAAACAGGGAAAAACGCGGTCGATACGGACGATCTCGTTGAACGACAAAGCCACGAACGTGAAGGGCGAACAAGAAGAGGTCGCGATCACCAGCGGCAATCTGCTCGTGGCGGGAGATCGCTTGCTCGTGACCACTTCGGAATCGATCATGGCGTTCGGTCAATACAGCCGCACGCTCGACCGGGCGCCGAAACAAACCTCGCTCGGTCGCGTGGCCGAGCGACTGGTGGCCGACGTCTCCGCGCCGCAACCGGACGGCGCCGAATCGAGTTTCCCTCGCCGCCGATCCACTGCTCCGAGAGTTTCCTACCGCCCCGAGAGGAATTGATGTCGCCCGACGACGACTTGCAGGCCGTACAAAAGCTCCATGACGCCTACCGGCTCATCACCGCCGAGTTGTCGAAGGTGATCGTCGGCCAACAACACGTGATCGAAGAACTGCTCGTCACCATGTTCGCGCGGGGGCACTGCCTGCTGGTGGGGGTGCCCGGACTGGCCAAGACGTTGATGATCCGCGCGCTGGCGAGCACCCTGTCGCTCAAGTTCAATCGCATCCAATTCACGCCCGACTTGATGCCCTCGGACATTACCGGCACCGAGGTGATTCAAGAAGACAAGCAGACGGGCCGGCGCGAGTTCAAATTTCTGCCGGGACCGATCTTCGCGAACGTGATCCTGGCCGACGAGATCAACCGCACGCCGCCGAAGACGCAGGCCGCGCTGCTCGAGGCGATGCAGGAACAACAGGTGACCGTGGGGGGGGATGTCCACAAACTCGACGCGCCCTTTTTCGTGCTGGCCACGCAAAATCCGATCGAGCAGGAGGGGACCTATCCGCTGCCCGAGGCGCAATTGGATCGCTTTATGTTCAACGTCTTCGTCGACTATCCCGACGAAGACGACGAGCTGGAGATCGTGCGTCGCACGACCTCCGATCAGGGGAGCGGGATCGTGGCGTCGCTGTCGGCCGAGGAGATCATCGCCTTGCAGCAGATCGTGCGGCGCGTGCCGGTGGCCGAGCACGTGATGCGCTACGCGCTGCAGTTCACGCGGTTGACCCGCCGCGAGAAAGGTGACGTGCCCGACTTCGTACGCGACTACGTGAGCTGGGGCGCCGGACCGCGCGCCAGTCAGTATCTCGTGTTGGGGGCCAAGGCACGGGCCGTGCTGCACGGACGTTTCTACGCCAGTTGCGAGGATATTCGCGCCGTGGCGATGCCGGTCTTGCGGCATCGTATCATGACCAACTTCAACGCCGAGGCCGAAGGCATTCGACCCGACGACATCATTCGCCGCCTGATCGAGGTGATTCCGGGCGACGAGCAGGAAACGGGCACACGTGGAAGACTACCAGAAGTATTTAAGTCCGCAGACGCTGGCTAAGCTCCAGGGTCTCGAGCTGCGCGCCCGGCTGATCGTCGAAGGGTACGTGTCGGGCGTACACAAGAGCCCCTTCCACGGCTTTTCCGTCGAGTTCGCCGAGCATCGCGAGTACGTTGCCGGCGACGACCTGCGCCACGTCGACTGGAAAGTCTTTGGCAAGACGGACAAGTTCTATCTCAAGCAGTACGAGGAAGAGACCAACCTGGTCAGCTACCTGCTGCTCGACACCAGCGAGAGCATGCGTTACCAGAGCGCCGGCACGCCACTGTCGAAGCTCGAGTACGCCAAGTGCGTGGCCGCGTCGCTTTCGTACCTGATTCTACAGCAACAAGACAGCGTGGGGCTTGTCACGTTCGATCGCGAGATCCGGGCGCTGGTCCGCTCGAGCAGCAATCCCTCGCATCTGAAGCAATTGCTGCACGTGATGCAGGAGTCGGTACCCGAGCGCAAGACGGCCACCGGCCCGATCTTTCACGAGTTGGCCGAACGTCTGAAGAAACGGGGCATCGTGGTGATCCTTTCCGACTTGTTCGACGACATTCCGTCGATCCTGGCGGGGCTGAAGCACTTTCGCCATCGCCGCCACGAGGTGATCGTCTTTCACGTGCTCGATCCGGCGGAACTCGATTTTCCGTTCCAGCAGACGACGCTGTTTCGCGGGCTCGAGGGGTTGCCCGAGGTGCTCACCGATCCGCGTGCGCTGCGCAAGGCCTATTTACAAGAATTCGAACGCTTCGTTACCGAGGTGAAACGCGGCTGCCGCGCGCATCGCATCGACTACGTGCAACTGCGCACCGACCAGTCGCTCGATGTGGCCTTGTCCAGTTATCTCGCCTCGCGTCTCAGCCACCAGTCGTAATCCTTCCCCCGCACGCAGATGGTCACGCACGGAATATTGTTGGCCTTCGGATTCGGCAACCTGCTGATGCTGGGTTGGCTGGGCGCCGCTGCCATTCCGCTGATCGTGCATCTGTGGAACCGCCGTAAGTATCGCGAAGTATCTTGGGCGGCCATCGAGTTTCTGCTGGCCGCCATGCGACGCAATTCCAAACGCATTCGCGTCGAGCAGTGGCTGCTGCTGGCCGTGCGCACGCTGTTGATCGCGCTCTTGGTGCTGGCCTTGGCCGAACCTTACCTGCAACGGGTCGGTCTGCGGCTGGCCGCGGGCGAACGCTCGCACCGCGTGCTCGTGATCGACGGTTCGTACTCGATGGGGTATCGCCCCTCGGACCGGAGCCGCTTCGAACGGGCCAAGGAGCTGGCCGCACAGATCGTCGAAGAGGGCGCCCAGGGAGACGGCTTTTCGCTGATCGTGTTGGGCAAGCCTCCTCGCATCATCGTGGGCACGCCCGCCTTCGAGCCGCGCGCCATCCTCGAGGAGCTCGAGGGAATCGAGCTGCAGCACACGGCGGCCGATCTGCCGGCAACGTTCGAGAAGGTCGAAGAGGTACTCGTGCGCGCGCGGCGCGAGCACCCGCGCCTCGTGCGCGAAGAGGTCTATTTTCTCACCGATCTCCAACGCTCGACCTGGCTGCCCGACTTGGGGGCCGGTGAGGCCGCCACGGCTTTTCGCGGCCGGGCCACTCGACTCGACGAGAACGCCAATCTGGTAATCATCGATCTGGGGCAGCCGACGAGTGCCAATCTGGCGCTGGCCGACTTGCGCCTGAACGAGCCGCTGGCCACGGTCGGCCGCGACGTCACCATCGAGGCCGAGGTTGCCAGACAAGGCACTCAAGCAGGTGGCCTGCAATTGGTCGAACTGCTGGTCGATGGGCGCCGCGCGGGCGAAGCCCAACTCGACTTGAACGCGCCCGACAAGGCCGTTGCGACGTTCAACTATCGCTTCGACTCGGGGGGGGAGCACGCGATCGAAGTTCGCATCGCGGGCGATCCGCTCGACGTGGACAACCATCGTTGGTTGGCGCTCTCCGTCAAGCAGGAACTTCGCGTGCTGTGTGTGAACGGCAAGCCGGCCGGCGGCGCGTTCCAAGGAGCGACCGATTATCTCGTACGGGCCTTGTCCCCCAATGACGATCCCGAGCGGGCTTTCGTACGTCCCGAGGTGGTTCCCGAGAGTGCCCTCGTCGAGCGCGACCTGTCGCACTACGACTGTATCTTTCTGGCCAATGTCGGCCAGTTCACCCCCAGTGAAGCGCAAGTGCTCGATCACTATCTGCGTCAAGGTGGCGGGCTAGTATTCTTCCTGGGCGACCAGGTGCAGGCCGACAGCTACAACCGCCAGTTGTCGGGTGAAGGGGAGCAGAGCGTGCGCGTCCTGCCCGCGCTGCTGGGGCCCATCGCCGACGAAGGCAACTACCAGATCGATCCGCTCGACTATCGCCATCCGCTGGTCAGCGTGTTCCGCGGGCAGGAGCGGAGCGGACTGCTCACGACGCCGGTCAAGCGTTATTTCAAACTGAGCATGCCCGAGCAGTCGCGCGCCAAGGTGGCGCTAGGACTGGTCGATGGTGATCCGCTGATCGTGGAAGAGCCGATCCATCGTGGTCGCTCGATTCTCGTGGCGACTTCGGCAGATATCTCGTGGACGCCCATGCCGATGTGGGCCAGCTACGTGCCGATCGTGCAAGAGTTGGTCTCGGCGGCGGTGGGTGGTCAGCTTGGACAGCGCAACGTGCTCGTCGGGGCGTCGCTGGGTGGTGGGGGAGCGTCTTGGTCGGGCGATGCCACGGTGTCGCTGGTGCCGCCGGCGAATTCCGATACGGAACTGCCGCCGATCCGTGTGCCGGTTTCTCCAGGCGATGGTGTGTGGAGTTACTCGGATACCTATCGCAGCGGAATCTACGAGGCCCGATTCGCGGCTCCTGCCGCGACGCGGCAATTATTCGCGGTGAACGTCGACCCGGCCGAGAGCGATCTCACGCAACTCGAGGCCGAGGAGTTGCGGTCGGGCGTCTGGGAGGGGGTGGATCTAATTCATCAAACCACCTGGAAGGATCTCGACGAGCGTCCCCAGGGGGAGATCAGCCAGCGTAGCCGGCTGCACCGCTGGCTGTTGTATGGCGTGCTGGGGCTGCTGCTGACCGAGACTTACCTGGCGCGGCGTTTTGGGCATCACCACGTATGAACTCTTCCCTTCCGCCCTGGATCGAACGCCTACTCGGCATCGAAACGGCCGAGAGCGGGGAAGGTACGGCCTACACGCTCAATTCCGCCTGGAGTTGGGCCCCTTGGATCACGGTGCTCTTCGTGTTGTTCGTGGTCGGGTTCGTCGTCTGGAACTACGCTCGCGAAGGGGGTGAGGCCGGGCCCAAGCTGCGCACGCTGTTGGGAGGCATACGACTCTCGCTCTTCGCGATCTTGCTGTTCATGATCGCCGAAGTCGTGCTTTCGCTCGAGCGTACGGGGCTGCCCTACGTGGTCGTGCTCGTCGACGATTCGGCGAGCATGGGCGTGGCCGACCGCTATGAGGACGAGCGCGAGCGCGCGGCGTTCGAGAGCCGCGCCCAGGGGGTCGGAGCCGAGGAGCCGACGCGGCTCAATCTGGCCAAGTCGGTGTTGCTCGAAGACAACGCCGCCTTATTGCGCGGCGTCGATCGCGACTACAAGCTCAAGCTTTACACCGTCTCGACAGCGGCGCGGCAACAGCCCGGCACGGTGCAGGAGATCGAAGCGGCCGTGCGGCACCTGGAACCGACCGGCGAGTCGACGCGTCTGGGCGATGGCATTCAAAGCGTGCTCGCCGACTTGCGCGGCACGCCGCCGGCCGCCATGGTGTTGTTGACCGACGGCATCAACACGGACGGCGAGTCGCTGGCCGCCGCAGCGCTGGTCTGCCGGCGGAAAGGAGTGCCGCTCTACTCCGTGGCGCTGGGCAGCGATCGGCCGGTGCGCGATATCGAGTTATCTGATCTGCTGGTCGATGAAGTCGTCTTCGTCAACGATATCGTCAATTTCGAGTTCAAGCTGACGGCCACCGGCCTGCAAGGGCGCCAGGTCGAAGTGCGACTACGCGAAAAGAACGGCAGCGAGCCGTTGGCGCGGCTGCCGGTGACGCTGGGTGGCGATGGCGAACCGCAACGCGTGCGTTTGCCGTATCGTCCGACCGAGGTGGGCGAGTTCGAATATGTCGTCGAGGTCGACGTGCTCGACGGGGAGGCCCACGATCACAACAATGCCCGCGAGCGCGTCGTCAGCGTGCGCAAAGAACAGATTCGCGTGCTCTTCGTACAGTCGTATCCGAACTTCGAGTTCCGTTATCTGAAGCACATGCTGGAGCGTGACGGCACGATCGAATTGCACACGCTGTTACAAGAATCGGATCCGGAATACGCCGCGCAGGATCGCACGGCGCTGCGCACATTTCCGGCGCGGCGTGACGAGTTGTTTGCCTACGACGTGATTATTTTTGGCGACGTCGATCCCGCGTTTCTGAGCGGTTCGATGCTGGGAGACGTTTCGGCCTTCGTCAGCGAGAAGGGGGGAGGCGTGGTGTTTATCGCCGGCCCGCTCTTCACGCCGGGCGAATACCGTGGCACGCCGATCGATCCGCTGCTGCCGGTCGACCTTTCGTCGACGGGGAACGTCTTCGTCGCGCAGTCGTCGGACGAGGGGTTTCAGGTCGCGCCGACCGATCTCGGACTTGCCAGCCCGCAGATGCAACTCGGCGATACGCCGGCCGAAACCGAATCGATCTGGAAGAACCTGCCCCGCTTGTACGGGCTGTACGAGATGGCCGCCTTGAAGCCGGCGGCGCGGGTACTGGCCGAGCATCCCACGCGGCTGGCAGCCGACGGCACTCCGTTGCCGATCCTGGCGATGCAGTTCGTCGGCGCCGGCAAGGTGCTGTTCCACGCCACCGACGACACGTGGCGCTGGCGGTTCCAGGTGGGAGATGTCTATTTTGCCCGCTACTGGGTGCAGACGATCCGCTACCTTAGTCGTTCGAAGTTGCTGGGCAAGGATCGATCGGCCGAGCTGACAACCGACCGGCGCGAATACCAGCAGGGCGAGGTCGTTCGGCTGCGCGTGCGATTCGTCGATGAACGGCTGGCGCCGGCCAACGACGAGGGGGTTTCGGTCGTCTTGGAACAAGAAGGGCGGCAAAAGCGACCAATACAACTCCGGCGTAACGCCTCGAACCGCGGTATTTTTGAAGGGACGTTCTCGCGGCCGGTCGCGGGCAGCTACCACGCCTGGGTGGCCGAGCCGACGCTCGAGGGTCAGGCCCCGGCCACCGATTTCGTGGTGGTGGCGCCGCCGGGCGAGTTCGAGCAGGTTCGCACCGACCGTGCCGAGCTGGAACGAGCCGCGGAACAGACCGAAGGACGTACGTACGATCTCCATACGGCCCGCCGGCTGGTCGACGATCTGCCCCGCGGACGGCAGATTCCGATCGAGTCGTTGCCGCCGGTCAGCTTGTGGAATCGGTGGCCACTGTTGGCGCTATTCCTGGCGCTCATCAGCGGCGAATGGTTACTGCGGAAGCACCAGGGATTGATGTAAGTCGAGCGGATAGCCCCGGACGAAGGCCGACACATGCCACATCCCATCGAACGCAAGATCGCGGAAGTTCGCCGCCGCGCGCGGGGGCTGGCCGCGTTGTTTGGCGCAGGCCGGGTGGTGGCGTTTGTCGTGGCGGCGGTCGTGGCGGTGGGCCTGCTCGATTACCTGGTACGCTTCGAGGATCGCGGTCTGCGGATCATGAGCAGTCTGTTCGTTGCTGCCTTGGTGCTGTGGACGGTCTATCACTACCTGTTGCGGGGCCTGCTCACACGACTCGACGACGTCGATGTCGCGCTTCGCATCGAACGCCGCTATCCGCATCTGAACGACCGTCTGGCCAGTGCCGTGCAGTTCCTGCGGCAAGCCGAGGACGAGCCTTATGCCGGTTCGGCCGCGCTGCGCCGCGCCGTCGTGATCCAAACCGAGCAGGAGGCCGAGAAGCTCCATTGGCGCGACTTGTTCGACTTGCGCCCCGTGCGACGTTCGGTAATCGCGGGGGGGGCCATGTCGATCGTGGCGCTGGCGGTCGTGCTGTGCGATCCGACCTCGGCGCGGGTGGCGGTGGCGCGACTCATTCATCCGCTCGAAGACATCGCCTGGCCGCAAAAGAATCACCTGGTGTTTCGGCAGGCCATTCATCGCCTGGCGATCGGACGATCGCTCGAGCTGGAAGTCGTCGACGCCGAGGGGGCGGAGTTACCGAGCGACGTGCGTCTCGAGTACCGCTACGAAGGAAGCTCGACGGTCGAACAAGTCGACATGGTGCGGTTGGGAGACGCGATGGTCGGTCGCCTGGAGGGGGTGATCCGACCGTTCGCTTACCGTGCGGTGGGAGGAGACGACCGCTCCATGCCGTGGGTCGAGCTCGAGGTGGTGGAGCCACCGGCGCTCGATACGCTGACCGTCATGGTTCACTATCCGGAGTACACCAGTTGGCCGCCGCGCCGTCTCGAGCGACATCTGCGTGCCCTGGTGGGGACGCGGGTCGAGATGCAGGGGACCACAACCAAGCCGATCCACAGCGCCACGATCGCCTTGGAGGATGGCGCCAACGTGCCGGCCGAGGTGGCGCCCGATGGTCTCGGCTTCGCGCTGGCCGCGAACGCCGATCCGGCGTTTGTCATCGCGCGCAGCGGCTCGTATCGAATTCTGCTCGAGGATAGCGAGGGGCTCGTCGGAGGCGAAGATACCCGCTACGAAGTTCGCGCAGTGGCCGACTTGCCGCCGCATGTATCGATGGAGCAGCCCGAGGCGAACATCTATGTCACGGCCGAAGCGGTCGTGCCTGTGCGGGTGACGGTGAAAGACGATCTTGCCATTCACGACGCCTGGCTGCGCTATCGTCGTCTCGACACAGCCTTGACGGAATCGCCCGCCGCCGCGCCGGAGCCTGTCGTCAGCGTGCCCGGCAAGCAGGCCCAGGCTGAAGGAGAGGGAGCGGCAGCTCAGGAGCCTGCACAAGAGTCAGAACCAAGATTCGAGTCGTTGCCGCTTTATGCAGGTCCGCCTGCGGCGCCGGCGCCGACCGCGGAGATGCTGGCGGCCACGACGCTGCCGGGCGAGACACGATCGCTCGAGTATGCGTGGGACTTGGCCTCGTTGAATCTGCCGCGCGGCGCGCAGCTCGACTTCTGGTCGGCGGCTAGCGACTATCAGCCCCAAGGGGGAGAAAGTCCCCCACGGCGGATCACGATCATCAGCCCCGCCGAATTGCAGGATCGCCTGGCCGAGCGTCAGAAATTCATCCTGGGGGAGTTGTCGCGCGTGATGAAGCTCGAGCGCGATGCCCGCAACCAGGTGAAAAATCTCGAGATCCAGCTCAACGAGGTGGGCCAGCTCAAGCAGCAAGACCTCGATCACCTGCAGGGGGCGGAGCTCGCTCAGCGGCAGGTCGATCGCGAGCTGTCCAGCCCGCATGAAGGCGTGCAGGCGCAGATCGCGGGGTTGCTCGAGGATCTGCGGAACAACAAGGTCGACAGTCCCGATCTCGAACGTCGCATGTCCGAGCTCTCGAAGCAGCTCGAGCAGGTGGCAGCCGATCATTTGCCCGAGATCGCCCGCGAGTTGACCAATGCTCTCAAGCAGGGGCAGGCGGAAATGCGCGACGAGGGGGATGCCCGGGCCACGTCCGACGCGCTGGCCCGCGCCGGGCAGCAGCAGGATGCCGTGCTCGCTTCGCTCGAGCGCATGTTGGGAGACTTGTCGCAGTGGGACAATTACCGGCGATTTCACCGCGAAGTCGGCGCCCTGCAGCGCGAACAACAGGCGCTGACCGAAGAGACGGCCAGGCTCGGCCGCGAAACGGTGTCGCTCGACGCGCAAGAGCTCACGCCCCAGCAGCAGGCCGATCTCAAGAAGCTCGGTGCGCGACAGGTCGATCTTGCGCGCCGGCTCGAAGCGCTCGAGCAGCAGATGTCCGAGGCGAAAAAAACGCTGGCCGAGGAAGACCCCCTGGCGGCCGACACGTTGAACGACGCGGTGCATGCCTCGCGTCAATCGGGGCTGGGGGGAGCGATGCGCGACGCGGCGCGCCATGTCGAGGGCAATCAAATCGGCCAGGCCGCGCAGCAGCACCAGCAAATCGCCGAGAATCTGCAAGAGATGCTCGACGTGTTGTCGAACCGGCGCGAGAACGAGCTGGAGCGGCTGGTGGCCAAGTTGCGCGAGGCCGAAAAGCAACTCGCCAAGATCGAACAAGAACAAGAAGGCCTGCGCAAGCGAATGCAGAAGGCAGCGCAGATCCCCAATGCCGAGGAGCGGCGCCGCGAGTTGGAACGGCTGACCCGCCGTCAGCAGGAATTGCAGCAAGAGGCCGAACGCCTGGCGCGGCGGTTGCAGCGTCTCCAGGCCAACGACGCAGCGCAGTCGATGGCGCGTGCCGGGTCGAGCATGCAGCAGGCGGGGCAACAGGGCGAACAGGGAGACGCGGGCGAAGCCTCGCAGGGGGCGCAACGCGCCGAACGGGATCTGGAAGCCGCGCAAGAGCAGCTTGCCCAGGCACGCCAACAGGCCGAAGCGGACCTGGCGTTCGAGCAGTTGCGCCGCATGCGCGACGAGCTCGCGGCGCTGCGCGATAGCCAGCAAGGCGTGCAGGCCGAGACCGTCCGTCTCGACGAGCTGCGGAAGGAAAAATCGAATCTGACTCGGGCGCAGATTCTCAGCCTGCGCGAGCTGGCACGTCAGCAGGCCACGCTCGAAGCGGCAGCCGCGGAGCTGGCCGAGCGACTATCGGCCGCTGCCGCGTTTCGGCTGGCCCTGCAGGGGGCCGGACGCGACATGCGCCGCGCCGCCGACTTGCTCGAACGCCGTGAGACGGGCCTGCCGGCACAGCGTGCCGTCGCGCAGGCACTGACGAGGCTCGCCCAACTGGTGTCGGCGCTCGACCTGGCCAAAGACGATCCGGGGGGCCAGCAGCAGGATGACCAGCAGGGGGGCGAAGGCCAAACTCAGAATCAATCCGAAGGGGATGCCATTGCCAACGTCTCGCAACTCAAGCTGATCAAATTGATGCAGGAAGAGATCAATCGTCGCACGCTCGAGATGGATGACGCCTATCAGCAGAACGGTTCGCTCACCGAGGATCAGCAGGTTGAATACACCGCACTCGGTCAAGAACAGGGCGAATTGGCCGATTTGCTGCAAAGTTTGATCGAGCGTGCCCCGGCCCCCGAAGAGCCCGACGAGCTGGATCTCGAACGCCAGGACCCCGCGCCCAGGCCGGGGCGTGGTACTGGAGAGCCGGATGAGGCAGAATTAGAGTTGGAGCTCGAACCATGAATGTCGCGCCGAAGAACTTGCGGATCGCCCTGCTCTTGCTGCTCGGCGCGTTGCTGGGGGGGGGCGTGCCCGCGGTGGTTCGGGCGGGCAGCGCGGCTGCGCCGAACGCGGGGGACGACGCTGCGGCCGATTCGCTCGACGACGAGCTGCTGAAAGAACTGGAAGACACGCCCCCGCCCTCGCGAAAGCCCGCTTCGAAGGCCGCTCCCGCGGCCCAACCTCCCGCATCGAAGCCAGATGATAAGGACGAGGCGGCGCCGGCGGGCCGCGAGACCGACCCGCTCGACGAGGAATTGATGCGCGAGCTGGGCGAAGGAGAGCAGGAACAAGCCGGCGAAGAGAATCGCCTGGGGCGGGTAGCACGCACGATGCGCGAGGTCGAGAACCGTCTCACGCGGTCCAAGACGGACCAGGAGACGCGCGAGCTGCAGACGAAAATCGTCTCGGATCTCGAGCAGATGATCGACGAAGCCATGAAGCAGGCGAAACGCTCGAAGTCGAAATCCTCGAGCAGTGGCAGCTCGGGCGAGCAGCAGGCCCGGCGATCGAAGCCCGAGCAGGCCCAGCAAGAGAACCAGCAGAAACAGCAGGGCGAGCCCCAGGACGACCGGCCGGCCAGCGACAGCACCGAACGGCTGAGAGCCGATCGAGCGTTGCGTCCCGATCCGGGACAGGTGCGCGAGAGGATGAAGCATTTGTGGGGGCACTTGCCCGAACGCGAACGAGAGATGATGCTCAATGCATCGATCGAGCAGTTTTTGCCGAAGTACGAGCTGCTGATCGAACAGTACTTCCGCCGCCTGGCCGAAGAGCAACCGCAGAAATAGAGCGCGTGTGATTGCACCGTCGTTGCGAGCCAAGGGAGTGCCAGCCATGTTCCGACATGTCGTGCGTGCCCCGGTCGCGTGCGCGGTGCTGGGGCTGGTCTTGCTGGCGGGCAACCGGCCTGTGTTGGCAGAGCCTGAAAGTCCCGAGCAGACGGCGGGGCAATTCGTCACGCCCGCTTCGCGCAAGGCCGTCGATGCCGGCCTGTCCTTCCTGGCGTCTCGGCAGCAGGAAGATGGTTCGTTCGGCAGTGGCGGGTATAGCAAGAACGTGGCCGTCTGTGCCCTGGCCGGCATGGCGTTCATGGGCAATGGCAGCACGCCCGGACGTGGTCCCTACGGCAAGGAATCAGAACGCTGCGTCGACTTTATCCTCGCCCATACCGAGGACAGCGGCTTCATTACCGTCGAGGGGGCATCGAGTCACGGGCCGATGTACGGCCACGGTTTCGCCACGATGTTTCTGGCCGAAACCTATGGCATGAGTAAACGTCCCGAGCTGCGCGAGAAGCTGGGGAAGGCGGTGCAGCTTATTGTCGAGACGCAGAACGACGAAGGGGGCTGGCGCTATCAGCCGCAGCGCCGCGATGCGGACATCTCGGTCACGATCTGCCAGGTGATGGCTCTGCGCGCCGCACGCAACGCGGGCATCAGCGTGCCCAACGAGACGATCGTCCGCTGCATCGATTACGTCAAGCGCAGCCAGAATGCCGATGGTGGCTTCATGTACATGATTCAAGGCGGGGCCAGTGCCTTTCCGCGCTCGGCCGCCGGGGTCGTCGCACTTTATAGCGCCGGCATCTACGAAGGGCCCGAGGTCGACAAGGGGCTCAAGTATCTGATGGAGCAACTTCCGCGCGGCGGATCGTTCAAGCGCGAGAGTCATTACTTCTACGGCCACTATTACGCGGTGCAGGCGATGTGGCATGCCGGGGGCGATCATTGGACCCGCTGGTATCCGGCGATCCGCGACGAGCTCGTCTCGCAGCAGCACCCCGATGGCTCCTGGGTCGATTCGATCTGCTCGGAGTATGGCACCGCGATGGCCTCGATCGTGCTGCAGATTCCCAACAATTATCTCCCAATTTTCCAGCGTTAGATGAGATTTCCGGCGGCCAGCCTGTTGCTCTTGCTCGCTACGCTGGCGGCCCCGTTCGCCGCCACCCAGGCTGCCGAAGGGACGCTCGTTACCGCGGCGTCGCGCGCGCCCGCCACGCTACGCCGTATCGAGGCCGGCGGGACCTACGTCTTCGACGTCACGGGGCAAAGCCGCACCCTCACGGGAAGCGAGTTCATCGCCTGGGGGACTCCGATCGAATCGGGCCGGGGCGTGCAGGTGGTGTTGGATCGCGGGGGCGTGCTGGTCGCGGGCGCTGTCTCGCTGGCCGACGAAACGCTCGAAGTCGAGGATTCGCTGTTGTGGAGCGACATGCGCCGGACGGCCACGATTCGGATTCCCCTCTCCCACGTCGCCGGCGTGATGTTTCAGCCCTGTTTCGATGCGATCGAGCGCGATCGTCGACTGCATGCCCTGGCGGCGACCGAGGCCGACGCCGAACGTCTTTTTCTGGCCAATGGCGATGAATTGAAAGGGACGATCGTTCAACTCTCCCCGGACCGAATCGAATTCGAATCGAACGTCGGCCAGCTCGACGTCGAGCTCGAGAAGGTAACCGCCGTGGCCTTCGATCCTGCCTTGCGCTTGTCTTCCGATGGGCCCGCGACCGGCGTGCTGGTTGGCCTGGCCGATGGTACGCGTTTGCAGGTGGCTTCGCTTACCAGCGACGAAACGACCGCCACGCTACAGCTTGACGACGAGACTTCGTGGCACGTAGAGAAGCAGGAGATCGTCTGGCTCTTGCCCTCCCACGAGAACGTTGCCTGGCTCTCGGATCTCGAGCCGGCCAGCTATCGCCATCTCCCCTTCCTCGAGCTCGAGTGGCCCTACCAGCTCGATCGGTCCGTCACGGGGGGCCTGCTACGCAGCGGCGGCCGGCTCTATCTCAAGGGGGTGGGCATGCACAGCACGGCGCGATTGAGCTGGGATCTCGCTCAACCGTGGCGCCGGTTCGAGGCCGATCTGGCGCTCGACGACAGTGCCGGCAAGAGGGGCAGCGTCGTGTTCCGCGTGTTCGCCGATGGCAAAGAGGCCTTCGCCAGTCCCGTCATCCGGGGTGGCGAGCCGCCGCGTCCGATCTCGGTTGACATCACGGGGGCGGAACGCTTGAGCCTGATCGTCGATTTCGCCGATCGGGGGGACGAGCTCGACCACGCCGATTGGCTGCATGCTCGACTCGTTCGCTAGCCCGCCCCTTCCCACCTGGCCGGACCATTCTTCGCACGATGAGACCCTGATGCCCAAGTACCGCTTGCTCGCGATCGACATCGATGGAACGCTCGTCAACAGTCGCGACGAGCTCACGCGGCCGACGTTGACAGCATTGCGCAGGGCGCGCGAGGCCGGGGTGAGGATCGTACTGGCGACGGGGCGCCGCTATGGCCGTGCGTTGCCCCTGGTCGCGCCGCTCGAACTCGACGCGCCGCTGGTGTGCAATTGCGGCGCCTTGATCAAGCGGCCCCTCGACCATCAGACGCTGTTCGAGGCGACGCTCGATCGTGACCTGCTGGGGGCGGTGCTCGCGCACGTTGATCGGGCGGGCTACGATCCGATCCTGTACGCCGACACGCACGCCGAGGAGTTCGATTTCTATTGCCGGCATCGACGGCCCAAGTCGCCCGAGCTGGCGGAGTTCCTCGACTTGAACGACGGCTACGAGCGCGTGTCGCCGAGTCTTGTGGCCGATCCGCCGCCGGGCATCTTCGCCCTGTGTGCCATGGGAACGCGCGATGAGATGCTACTGCTCGAGCGGCAGTTACAGGCGGCGCTACCCGAGCGGCTCTACACGCACGTGCTGCGCAGCCCGCGCTATCGCGGCTACATGTGCGAAATCGCGGGAATTGGCATCACGAAGTGGTCGGGCATCGAGCGACTGGCCCGCGAATGGGGCATCGCCGACGCGGAGATCTGCGCCGTCGGCGACGACGTCAACGACCTCCCCATGATTCGCGCGGCGGGCCTCGGGGTGGCCATGGGCAATGCCCTCGACGAAGTGAAGGCCGCCGCCGACCGCGTGGCTCCCCGCCACGACGACGATGGGCTACTCGCCGTGGTCGAATGGTTGGGCATTTAGACCGCCACCACGCTTTTTGCTTGCTATCGGCGCGGCGGCATGGCCTATTTGGAGCGGCCGCGCGCCGCTATTTTCCTAGTGAATCTTCGAGGGTGTGGAACGATGCTCACTCGGCGGAACTTTTTGGGTACGCTCGGCGCCGGATTGGCCGGCGCCACGCTCTTGCGTGCCGATGATGCCACGGGAGGTGCTCGTCGCAAATTGGCCGTCGTCACCACGGAGTGGCGCTATCATTCACACGCCTGGCACATGGCCGAGCGGTTTCTCGTGGGCTATCCGCGCGAAGGGGCGTGGCATCATCCGCCTTTCGAGGTGGTGGCGGCCTACGTCGACCAGTTTCCGGAGAACGACCTCAGCCGCAGCCGCGCCAAGGAATTCGGCTTCAAGATCTATCCCACGATCGCCGAGGCGGTGCGGGCCGGAGGCAACAAGCTGGCCGTCGACGGGGTGCTCATCATCGGCGAGCATGGCAACTATCCCGACAACGAGCTGGGACAGAAGAAGTATCCTCGTTACGAGTTCTTCAAGCAGGTGACCGACGTCTTTCGGCAAGAGGGCCGCGCCGTGCCCGTGTTCAACGACAAGCACCTGTCGTGGAATTGGGATTGGGCCAAGGAGATGGTCGAGACGTCCCGATCGCTTGGCTTTCCCTTGATCGCCGGCTCTTCGCTACCCGTGACGTGGCGCATGCCCTCGATCGATTTGCCCTTCGGCGCGCAATTGGACGAGATCATGTGCGTCGCGATGGGGGCGGTCGACAGCTACGACTTTCACGCGCTCGAAGTCTTGCAGTGTATGGCCGAACGCCGACGCGGCGGTGAGACCGGCGTGGCGAACATGCAGGCCCTGCGTGGGCCGGCGGTGTGGGACGCGCTCGTCGCAGGCAGTTGGGACCAAGGAGGGTGGGATCCGAAACTGTTTGAGGCCTGCCTCTCGCGCACGCAGACGCTGGCCCAACCCGAGACATTCAGCGATCGCTATCCCACGGTCGAGCAGATCAAGAGCTGGGTCGAGGAGCCGGTGACGTATCGCTTCGAGTACAATGACGGATTGCGCGCGACCATGCTGCTGATGAACGGCCTGGTCGGCGATTTCACCTTTGCGGCGCGCATTGCGGGTCAGGAAGATCCCCTTTCCACGTTGTTCTATCTGCCGCCGAATCCGAATGTCGTCTATTCGGCCGCGCTGATGTCGAAGGTGGAAGAGACGTTCCTGACGGGCAAGACGCCATTGCCTGTCGAACGCACGTTGCTGACTTCAGGCCTCGTGGCGGCGGGCATGAAATCGCTCGGCACGGGACAGCAGCGGCTCGACACGCCCCATCTCGCCGTGAAGTACCAGTCGCCGCGCGAATCGACCTTCTGGCAGAGTTAGCCCGGTGATGCGATTGCAGGTTCGAGCATGGTGGATGGCGTGGCAACTTGCCTGCGCGCTTGCGCTCGGGTCGACCTGGGGGACAGGCTCGTTCGCGCAAGAGGCTGACGTAGCGGCTACGCCGGCGGCCAACCGTGTGTTGTGGCACAACACACGACTGACCGGTTCGCCGGAACCACCGCCCCCCTACACGGTCGAGCGCACGTTCGCCAAGATCGAATGGAAGGCGCCGATCTATCTCGCGCCTGTGCCCGGAACGCAGGAGCTGGTCGCAATCCTGCAAGGGGGCGAGGCGGACCGGCCGGCGAAGATCGTACGCCTCGTCGACGATCCCGAGACGGCGCAAATGGATCCGGTGCTCGAGATGGATCGGCGGCTCATCTATGGGCTGACGTTTCATCCTCGCTTTCAAGAGAACGGTTACGTGTATGTCTTCTCGAACGGACCCTGGGACCAGCCAGACCGCGCGAATCGCATCTCGCGCTTCACCGCCACGTCGCGATCGCCACTGACGATCGATCCAGCGACGGAACTGCCGCTGCTCGAATGGGAATCGGCCGGCCACGATGGGGGCGATCTGGCGTTTGGTCTGGACGGGATGCTTTACATCACATCAGGAGATGGCACGAGCGATTCCGATACGTTCGACAGCGGACAGGATGTCGGCAACTTGCTGGGGGCCGTGCTGCGCATCGACGTCGATCACACGGCCGAGGATTGCGCCTACTCGATTCCCGTGGACAATCCCTTTCTCGGCATCGAGGGGGCACGCCGCGAACTGTGGGCCATCGGGCTGCGCAATCCCTGGCGCATGTGCGTCGACGAACGAACCGGCCACGTCTGGGTGGGGAACAACGGTCAGGATCAGTGGGAGACCGCGCACCTGATTTGCCGCGGCGATAATTGCGGCTGGAGCGTCTACGAAGGGAGCCATCCTTTCTATCTACACCGCCAGCGCGGCCCCGCCCCCATTGTGCCGCCGACGATCGAACATCCCCATTCGGAGTTCCGTTCGCTGACGGGGGGCGTCGTGTATTACGGGCACGCGCTGCCAGAACTCGATGGCGTCTACGTCTACGGTGACTACTCGACCGGCAAGATCTGGGGCGCCAGGCACGATGGCGACACGCTGCTCGAATGGCGCGAGCTGGCCGATACGACGCTGCAGATTGCGGCGTTCCGCGTCGATCAGCGCGGCGAGCTGCTCGTCGTCGATCATGGTGGCGGCATCTATCGGCTCGTGCCTCAGGTGACAACCATCGAAGGGACGCCATTTCCAACCAGGCTCAGTGAGACAGGGCTTTTCACTTCGGTAACCGAGCATCGGCCAGCGCCGGGCGCGATTCCCTATGAAGTCAACGCGCCGGCCTGGGCCGACGGCGCCAGCGCCGCGCGCTTTCTGGCGCTCGATGGCGAGACGAAGATCGCCTATACAGCAACCGGGGGCTGGAACTTCGAGAATGGAGCGGTCCTGGTGCAGACGCTGAGTCTGCCCTGCGCCGAGAATGACAAGTGCGAGCCGCGTCGCATCGAGACGCGTTTGCTCGTCCGGCGGCAGAACGAATGGACGGGCTACTCGTATCGCTGGAACGAAGCGCAGTCCGATGCCGAGTTGGTGGACAAGAACGGCGCCAAGCAGACGTTGATAATTTGCGAGGAAGAGATACCGGGTGAGTCGTCGCAGATCGTGTGGCGATTTCCCGGCCGCACGGAGTGTCTGGCCTGCCATTCGCGCGCCGCGAACTACGTCTTGGGGTTGAGCGAGGTGCAGATGAACCGCCCGGCGGGTGAGGATCGCACCGGCGAGAATCAACTGGAGCGGTTTGCTCGCGGGGGACTCTTTCAAGACGCGCTGCCGAAGCCGGCGGCGGAGCTCGCGCATTTGGTCGACCCATACGATCGTACTGCGCTGCTCAAGGCCCGCGCGCGTTCGTACCTGCATGCCAATTGCGCGGCCTGCCACGTGGCGGCCGGGGGTGGCAACGCGCGGATGGAGCTGGGATTCGCGACGGCGGCCGACGCGACCAACCTGATCGAGGCGCGGCCACAACACGATACGTTTGGCATGGCCAACGCCATGCTCGTCGCACCCGGGCACCCCGAGCAATCGGTGCTGTTGCATCGCCTCTCGCACCGCGGCCGTGGTCAGATGCCGCCGCTTGTGGTGGCGCGCGTCGACCAGCGAGCCGTCGAGCTGTTTCGCGATTGGATCGCCGAGTTGAAGCCGAAACGAACGTTCGTTCGCGACTGGACGTTGGACGAGCTGACGCCCGAGCTGGTAAAGCTCGCCGAGCCACGCTCGCGCGAGTCGGGCGAACGCCTGTTCGCCGAGATCGGCTGCGCGCAGTGCCACCGGCTGGGCACGGCACGCGGGACCGTCGGGCCAGACCTGACCGATTTGGCACGCCGTCAGACGCCGGCGCAGGTGCTCGAATCGATCGTGCATCCGTCGAAGGTTATTCCCGAGGCGTACGCCGCCACGGTGATCGAAACCGACGAGGGACTACGGCACACCGGGCGCATCGAGCAGGAAACCGAACTCCACGTCGTCCTGCGCACCGGCGCCGGAGACGCCGACGTGGTGAGCGTGAAAAAAGCGACGATCGTGGCGAGGGGACTTGCGGAGATCTCGAACATGCCGGCCGGCATGCTCAACGTGCTGACGTTGGAAGAAGTGCTCGATCTGCTGGCGTATCTCGGTCAGTCGCCCGCCGCGAGCGCCGAGCCAAAAGCAACCGACTAACGCTACGCCAGAATATCACGGATCACCTGGCCGTGATCGATATCGAGCCGTTTGCGCCCAGGCACTTCGAGGCGTCGCGAGTCGAGCCCGAGTTGGTGCAGGATCGTGGCGTGGATGTCGGTCACGTAGTGAGGATGCTCGACGGCGTGGAAGCCGATCTCGTCGGTCGCGCCGTGCGTGATGCCCCCCTTGATGCCGCCGCCGGCCATCCAGACCGAGAAGCCATAGATGTGGTGGTCGCGGCCGTCGCCGTTCTGCGAGCCCGGCGTGCGACCGAACTCGCTGGCGAAGATCACGAGCGTCGAGTCGAGCAGCCCACGGCGTTTGAGATCGGTCAGCAGACCGCCGATCGGCTTGTCGACGGCGCGGAAGTTCTTCTCGTGGTTGGCCTTGAGCCCACCGTGGGCGTCCCAGACGCCGGCCCCCCCGGCGCCGTGCTGAACCTGCACGAAGCGCACCCCTTGCTCGACGAAACGCCGGCAGGCGAGCATCTGCATACCGAACTCTTTCGTGGCCGGATCGTCGAGGCCGTAGAGCTGCTGCGTCTCGGCGCTTTCCTGGTCGAAGTCGAGCACGTTAGGGACCGAGGTCTGCATGCGGAAAGCCAGCTCGTACGATTGGATCCGCGCGGCGAGGGCCGGATCGTGCGGGTACTCGATCGCCTGCAGTTGGTTCAGACGATCGACGAGGTCGAACTGAATGCGTTGTTCCTCGCGCGAGATCCCCTCGGCCAACTGGCCGAATTCGAGCGGGTTGGCCGGGTCGACGCGGATCGGGACGGCATCGTGTGCCGGCCCCAGATAGTGGCCGTCTTTTTTGTTCCAATACTCGCGATTTCCCAGCGAGATGTACTGCGGCAGATTGTCGTTCACCGAACCAAGGCCATAGTGTACCCAGGCGCCGAGGTTCGGATACTCGCCGTCGAGCATGTGACGGCCCGAGTGAAACTGCGTCTGCGCGCCGTGATTGTCGTCGGTGGTGTAGATCGAGCGCAGAAAGCAGATATCGTCGGCATGCGCGCCGACGTGGGGCACCCAGTCGCTCAGCTCGACGCCGCATTGTCCGTACTTGCGGAAGCCCACTTGCAATGGGTAGAGCTTATTGCGCTGCTGGCCATTGGCGTCATTGATGACGGTGACCCGGGCCAGCTTCAGCCGCTCGGGGTTCTGCACGTCGGCAAAGGGGGTTTCATCGATCGTCTTGCCGGCATACTGATCCAGCGCCGGCTTGGGATCGAAGCTCTCCATGTGCGAGACGCCGCCATTCATGAAAAGCCAGATGACGCTCTGCGCCCGGGGGGCGAAGTGGGGGCGACCGTCGGGAGGTCGCCAGCCAGAGGCCTCGGCGGCACGAACGATGCCATCCTGCGAGAGCATTGCTCCGAGCGCCATACCCGTGAATCCCATGCCCAGATCGGCCAGAAACGTGCGCCGGTGGATACCGGTGCAACCGCGATGATGGTGAGAACGGGTCATGGTTGGTATCGTCGTGTCAGAGGGGTGCCGGTCAGCGCACCGTGACAAAGTCGTTGTGGTTCAACAGCGCGTGGACCAGATTGGTGCGCGCCTGCACGCTGGGGTTCGAATGATTCTGGGCGGTGGCCGCCGACACGAGGGCGGCGAGCGCCTCGCGACAGACAGACAACTCGTCGGCGGTTGGTTCTTCGGCCAGGATCAAGACAAAAGCTGCTCGAGCGAAGTCCTCGTCCGATTGCTCGGGAGACGCGGCATTCAGTCGCGCGGCAATCTTGCCGGCCATGCCGGCGGCCAGCGGACTGTTGGCCAACGCCAGGGCCTGCTGCGGCACGATGCTTTCCGAGCGACGATAACATTCGCGGACCATGGCGTCGTCGAACGTTTCGAGGAACGTCTGGTGGTCGTTGTGAGACTGGATGAAATAGATGCTGCGACGGCGCGACGTTTCGTCCTGGGTGGGGATGCTCGGCCCGCCGAGCGTCTGATCGAGCTCGCCCGCCAGGTGCAGCAGGCTATCGCGCACCGATTGCGCCTCCATCCGCACGGGATTCGCGCGCCAATAGAACTTGTTTTCCTCATCTCGCGCGAGATTCTCTTCAGTGGCGCCGGCCGCGGAAGAGTTCATGCGATAGGTATTCGACAGGACGATCATCCGGTGCATGTGCTTCATGCTCCAGCCGTGTTCGATGAATTCCACGGCGAGCCAGTCGAGCAGTTCGGGATGGCTGGGGGCGGCGCCGTTGCGGCCGAAGTCGAACACCGTGGCGACGAGCGGCCGGCCGAGATGTCTCGACCAGAGATGATTCATCGCCACGCGTGCGGGAAGCGGATTCGCCGGATCAGTAAGCCAGCGAGCAAGTGCCGTGCGGCGCCCCGTGCTCGTGCGCGGAAAGGGCTTTTGGCGAGACTGTTCATCTTCCAAGTTCGATTCAAGGGTCTTCAACGCACCTGGAAGCGGCGTATATTCCTCGCTCGACTCGGCGGCGAGTTTCTGGGCGTTCTCGAACGCCTGGCGGGCTGCGTTCAGTTTTTCCTCGGCGGCCTTCTTGTCTTCAGCGGCCTGGGCGTGGGCAAGCTCTGCTTTGGCGACCGCTTCCGCAGCCGTGGCAATGGCCAGCGCACGCTCGGCCGCCACCGCAGCCCTAGCGAGCGCGGCAGCATTTTCCGCAGGAGGTTCAGCGAACCGGGCGCGATCCGCGGCAGCTCGCGCTTGCAGAGACGGAATGACGGCCTCGGTCGCCGTCCGCGATTTCTCGGCGGCAGCCATCGCCCACTGGGCATGAGCGACGCCTTGCAACACTTCGGCCGAAGGCTCCATGCCGCTCGTCGTGGCTAGCCGAGCGGCTTCTTCCGACTTGTTTAATTCGGCCCGAACGAGCTCGATGCTGGCGCGTGCCTCGGCGATCTTCTTATCGGCCGCCTGGAGTTGCCCTTCGAGAATGTAGGGACGCAGGCCCGGCGCATACGATTCGGCGGGAAGCGAGACCGCTTCGATGTGCCAATCGGCCTGTGGCAGGAAGCTGGGAATGCCAGGCTCGATCGCGCGGCTGGTATCTGGCGTGCGATCGTCGCCGCGCACGTGAATGTGCGTCACTGCTTCGAGGTTGCAGTCGAACGCGCGGGGGATGCCGTCGCGCTCGAAGTCGAGTTCGCCGGCCACCTGCTCGGTGCGAATCTGGTGCGGTTCGAAGACGGCCCGCAGGCGATAGTAGTCTTCGTGGCTGATGGGGTCGTACTTGTGGTCGTGGCACTTCGCGCAGTTGAAGGTCAGCCCGAGCATCGCTTTCGAGGTGTGCTCGATCGTCTCGTCGAGCCAGCTCGTGCGATTGAACTTGAAGTATTGCCGGGCCAGGAAGCCGCCGGCGCGCAGCCGCTCGAGATCGTTCGGATAGAGCTCGTCAGCGGCGAGCATCTGCCGGAGCATTTCGTCGTAGCCGAGATCGGCATTGAGCGACTCGATGATCCAGTCGCGCCAGTGCCAGATGTGCTTTTGAGAATTGCGCACCTCGGCTCCCAGTCCCCACCAGTCGCTGTAGCGCCAGATGTCCATCCAGTGGCGACCCCAGCGTTCGCCATAGTGCGGGCTGGCGAGCAGACGTTCGACCACCTTCTCATAGGCGTCCGCCGAGTCGTCGGCGAGGAACGCCCCCTGCTCGTCGGCCGTCGGGGGCAGACCGATCAAATCGAGCGTCACGCGGCGTAGCCAGAGACGTTTGTCGGCGGGGGGCTGGGGCGTCAGTCCGCGCGACACGTGCTCGGCCGAGATGAAGGCATCGATCGGCGTACGCACCCAGTCGGCGTTGATGGCGGTGGGCAGAGCAGGGGGGACCGGCGGCTTGAAGGCCCAATGATCGCTCGGATCTCGTTCTGGTTTCTCATCGGACGGGGCCGGGGCGCCGGCGGCAATCCAGTCGCGAATCACGTCAATCTGCGCGGCCGACAAGGGCTCTCCCTCCGGGGGCATGCGCAGGCTGGCGTCGTCGGCCGAGATTCGCTCGACGAGCAGACTGGCGGCGGCGTCGCCTGGCTCGATGGCCGCGCCGCTGTCACCGCCGCGGCGGGCAAACTCGACGGTGTCGAGCCGGAGCCCCGATTCTTGCTTCAGGGCCCCATGGCAGGCGTAGCAGCGTGCCTGGAGCACGGGCTTCACGTGGCGAGCGTAGTCGATTTCAGCGGCCGAGGCCGTAGTCGTCCAGCCAAGGGATACGCCCAGCGCGCAGGCCACGAGTTGTCGCAGAATCCATATCATGCTCGGCCGTGCTCGCACGTTGCTACCCTGTCGACATGATAAAGCCCGCTCCGCAGCCACGCAAGAAACGGTTTTGCCACAGTGTATTATGGCGCAAGGTCTTACGTGGGCTGGTAGGCCCAGGTCTGCCACAGATGCTTCATCGGCGGGCGTTCTCCGCGGAATTGCCAGTTCCACGATTGCGAGACCAGCAGCAGGAACATCATCGTCGTCGAATGGAGCGGATGCCGCAGGGCGAATGGCAGCAGTCGTCCCCATTGGCTGGGACTGAACAGCGATCGCATGCCGTGGCGCAGCCACTCTTCACTCGTGAGGTGGTAGTCGTACGTGGCGTCGCGTTCGGCGGCGAGTTGAAAATAGGGCTGCGCGCAGCGCTCGAACTGACCGAGATGCGGATAGTGGCCGCCGAAGCCGCGGACCAGCAGGGAGTAGTGAAACTTGTCGGAGAACCAGCGGTACGACCAGGGGCTGCGCATGGCGTCGGTCGGATCGCTCGCGAAGCGGTCGAAGTGGATCGTGGTGTTGATCACGCGTCGGCTCGTTGATGAAGGATCGAGCACACGGTGACAGATGCCGAATAGTTCGTGATAGATCGCGTCGGCGCGCCCGGCGGCGGCCTCTTCGGCCTGAACGAAGTGCTCGATCGGGCCATTGAGCACCACGGCATCGAAGCAGCCGTTCCACGCGGCGGGGAGATCGTGATAGTTCAGCAGATGAACGTCGAGGCCGCGGTTTCGGCAATGTCGCACCTGATGGGGGGAGATGGTCACTCCCGTGGCAAAGGCGCCCCGTGCGCAAGCACGCGCGACGAGTTCACCGTTGCCGCAGCCGATATCGAGGATGCGCGAGCCCGCCTGGCAGCCGACGGCGTCGAGCAGGTAGTCGAGCTGCGCGAGTTGTGCTTGCTCGTACGGACGGGTTGGATCGCCGTCGTAGAATCCTTCGGTGTAGTCGAGCACGCCGGCGCAGCGAAAGACGCGATCCCAGAAGTCGTAACAGGCGACCGTCGTCCGTGGAGTAGATGAGGAGCGAACCGGCGCGGCGTGTGGTTCGCACGTCGGGGGTGCGGCGACTAGAGATTCGAGCCGAGAGGCAGCCATGATGAGTGGCCCTCCAGTAGGTGGGCTCATCTTACCACTTTCGGCCGAGGCTGCAAATTCTATGTCGATTTGAAGTAAGTCGCTGTTAGCATTCCCACGCGTTCCGCATCCGGGGCGACGAGGGAAGGAACACTAATCGGCACTGATTCGCACTAATCAACCATCAGTGCCGACCAGTGCGAATTAGTGTTCCGTCTGTTACCACCCTTCCCGGTTGGGAAGCGGAACCCGGCTTTCTACATGCGCCGTCGGGAATAAGCGCATGATTGCAGGCGAACGAATGTGACCAAAAAAGAAACCGGCCGCGGAGTTATCCACGGCCGGTCTCTACCCTATGCGGGAAGGTTGGCTGCCTTGACGGACCCGGTCGCGGCGAGCGAATCGTCGCGGGCCAGATAGCAGCCCGTCGGCTGCCGCTAGGCGAGCCACCTCTGGATACCACTACACATGCGGATCACCTCCTTTCTGCCGGAGCCACGCCGTGCCACCGATCAGTCCAGTCTGACGGCCCGCGCGGCAAGTAGTCCGGCCGGAGCCACGTTCGCACCGGCACTCACACACGTCGAATCGTATGGCGGTTCTAGTCTGGCGGTCAAGCGCGATTTCGCGACCACGAGCGTTCCGGACGCACAAGGCGTCGTCGCGTTCGTTGGCGAATGCCCGATCGCCCAGTAGGATGGCCTCCTTGGGGAAGCATCGGCGATCTTCCACCCGGGAGGGAGGGAATATCACCACCGACCGTACCCTTGCGACCAAGATGAGTGACGCGGCCGGGCCTGGCGAGGTTCGCGCTGGTCGGCAGGTATTCTGCTCGCGGGCGAAAGTGCCGGCTGCCGACGACAGGCCCACGGCCAGAAAGGGATTTCTTGGCGACCGTTCGTACTCGAACCTCGAAACGCCGGGGGACCGATCGCGCCCCGCACGTCATGCTCGGCGAGCTGCTGCCTGCCGCCGAGACTGCGCTGGCTGAGATCGCCAGATCGCAGGTCGGGGGAGCGAAGGGCAGGCGGCGCGCCGGCCCGTCCGTAGATGCGGGCTGGCTTTGGTCGACCTCGATGCGGACTTTACTACGGGTGGGCTTCGCTCAGTTCACCGGGGCCAATGGCCCTGCCTTTTTTGCCGACGAGCCGGGGGGTGTCACCTGTTCCCACGGCAGGCCGCGCCTGGTCGACGAAATGATACGTAGCGACGCGCTCGACCAATGGCGTGCGGCCATCGCGGGCGTGGGGCACACCCCCACTGAGACTCGCGTCCTCGCCGAGTTGTTTCAGCAGTTGCAGGAACGGCGCTTCGAGCTGCCGGGCCGGACATCGTCTCCGCGCCTGATCGTCGATCGAACGAACCGCCGCGCGGCGGGGTCCTATTTCACACCGGCGCCGCTGATCGACTACATGGTGCGCGAGACAGTGGGCAACGCCTGGCGCGAACATTGGGAAGCCTGTGCCGGCGCGATGAACATCGCCGATCTTACAGCGCCTCGTTCGCGAGACACGCTTGCGGTGCTGGCGACATTTCGCGTGGTCGATCCCGCGTGCGGGGGCGGGGATTTTCTGCTCGGCACGCTCGAGTTTCTGCAGGCGGAAATCGCCGCCATGCTGGGAGGGGCAGGGGAGCGGAGAATTCGGGCGGATCTCGTCGAGCATCTGGCTGCGTGTGGCATCGCTACCCAAGCAGCGTCGAAGCTAGAAACAAGGACGCTACTGCGTTGGTTCATCGCTCACCATTGTTTGTTTGGTGTCGATCTCGAACCGCTGGCGGCAGAGCTTGCGCGAGCTCGCATCTGGCTGGCGATCGCGGCGCCGACACTCAAAGCGAGTTGGCTCGCGGAGCATATTCGGCAGGGGAATGCCCTGGTGGAGGAAGCCTGCGCAGGCCTCGAGAAAACCGCGATGCTCGACTGGCGTGCCGCGTTCGGCGAGGTGTTCGCTTCGCCTCAGTCGACCGGCGCCCGTGGTTTTCAGGCCGTCATCGGAAATCCGCCCTATGGCGCCGTGCGAGACGCGCGACTCCGAAAAGCGCTGGTCCGGCGCTGGCCGCAGATGCGACATAACTCGGATAGCGTGGTGGGATTCGTCAGCCTGGCGGAGGAGCTCGCGGCGCCGCAGGGGTACTTGGGGCTGGTCGTGCCGAAGCCGCTGACGTACAGCTTTGCCTGGCGCCGCTTGCGCGAGCGTTTGTACGGACGGCTCGAGTATTGTCTCGATGTGAGCCGCGCGTGGCCCGAGGTCTTGCTCGAGCAAGTTCTGCTCGGCTGGCGGCCACTCGACCAGCCTGCCGGCACGTTCCGCGGCGGCGAGTATACGGGCGGAAAGTTCTGCCACGTACATCGAGCCTCGCGCCGCGATTCGCGGCGTGCGGGGGCGATCCTCTGCTCGCTACGTCCCGCCGAGCGCCGACTATTGGCGCATCTCGAGCGGTCCGAGCTTTCGCTGGGTGACCTTTGCCGCACGTTTCGCGGACTGCCGCTGCAGCGTCAGTTGCAGGAGAAGGGGAGAGTGCCCGTGCTGGGGGGACGCGATCTGGCGCGATGGCGCACGCGGAGCGTGAGCGGATATCTGCCTGAACAGGCGGCTTTCGATGACATCCCCTTTGGGCAAGAAAAGCTTCTTTTTCAGAACATCATTGCGCACGTGATGCGTCCCAGGCCTCACATTCGCTTGATCGGGGCCTTCGATGGCGCGGGGCAGGTGACGCTCGATACGGTGAATAATCTCGTCGCGCGAGAAGAGGGGCTCGACCTGCGCGCCGTGCTGGCGCTGCTCCATTCGCGACTGGTGAACTGGTACGTGTATGCGGTGGTCTACAACAAGGCGATTCGCACGATGCACTTCGACCAGTATTTCTTGAACAAGATTCCGCTCCCCGCTCGCTGGAATGAGGTCCAGCCGCAACTGGCCGAGTTCCCCTTCGACGCGGCAAGGGCGGTTCAGGCGGCCGACGAGCGGGCGCGCATGGCGGTCGAGCGCAGGATCGAGCGGCTGGTCGAACGGGCGTACGGCGTGCGAAAGGCCCTCGTCGATGAGGCGGCTTGATAGGCCGTTTGTCGTAGCCCCCGGGCCGGTTATTGTGGAGAGGACCTTTCTGATCCAGGTTTGCCATCGCTGGGGCCTTGCGGCGTGCCATCTTCGAATAAAACTGGTTCCGCGGCGCCGCTCGCCCTGCCGGCCGAGTCTGTTTCGCCAAACGACTGGTGGTTGCTTGGTAGCACGTGGCGGGGGGCATTGGCGGTGTTCTGCCTAGCGCTGGCCGTGCGGGGCATCTATCTGTGGGAGCTGCGCGACTCGGCATTCTTGGGCGTGCTGATTGGCGATGCGCGCAGCTACGACGCCTGGGCGCGCCGCATCATGGCGGGGGATTGGAGCGGCGGTAACGAGGTCTTCTGGCAGGCGCCGCTCTATCCCTATTTCATGGGCTCGTTCTTCACGATCGTCGGCCACGACGTGTGGCTGCTGCGCCTCTGGCAGGTGATGCTGGGGGCGACGTCGTGCAGCTTGCTGGTTTGGGCCGGAAGAAACTTCTTCGATCTGAGAACCGGTTTTGTGGCGGGCTTGTTGCTGGCCTGTTCGCCCGATGCGATTTTTTCCGACGCACTCGTGCAGAAGCCGGTATTGGACCTGTGGCTGACGACCCTGCTCGTGGGGCTGCTCGGCGCTCACCTGGCCCGCGCGGCGTGGTGGTGGCCTCTGGCGGCTGGCCTGACCCTGGGGCTCTTGATCTTGAATCGTGAGAACGCGCGGGTGTTGGTTCCGCTAGTCGCTCTGTGGCTCTGGGCGTCGTTTGGAGGAGAGTCTCGCGCACGACGCTCGAGATGGATCGGCGTGTTTGTCGCGGGGCTGTGCGTGGCCCTGGCGCCGGCGGCGATACGCAACTATGCGATCGGCGGCGAGTTCGTCGTGAACTCTTCGGGGCTCGGTCAGAATTTCTTCATCGGCAACAACGAGCACGCGACGGGCGAGTATGTGCCGTTGCGGCCCGGGCGAGGAGACCCGCAGTTCGAACCGATCGACGCCCGCGAGTTGGCCGAGGAAGCGGCAGGGGGCCCGCTCTCGTCGAGCGAGATCTCGTCGTACTGGCTGCGCCGTTCGTGGGGGTACATCAGCGCGCATCCCAGCGATTGGCTGCGGCTGACAGGGAAGAAATGGGGGCTGTTGTGGAACGCGGCCTCGATTGGGGATACCGAATCGATCGATGCCTTCGCCGATCACTCGCGACTGTTGAAGTGGTCAGCGCGGCTGTTGCACTTTGGTGTCTTGTGCCCCTTGGCGGTGCTGGGCCTTTGGGCGTCGCGACACGACTGGCGCCGGTTGTGGATCCTCTACGGCTCGCTCGCGGCGCTGGCTCTGTCGGTGACGTTGTTTTTCATCTTCGCCCGCTATCGCGTGCCGATGCTGCCGTACCTGCTGCTCTTCGCGGCAGCGGGGGTGGTGGGAATCGTGCAATCGGCGCGGGAGGCGGGCTTCGCGGGCATGTTCCGCACGCAGTGGAGCGGGCTGGCGCTGGCCGCGGTGGTGGGCTTTTATACAAATCGTCCGATCGATACCCAGGCGATGCACTTGTTGACGTATCGGAACTACGCGCAGGTACATAGCACGTTGGGCCTTCGTTATCAGGAACGCGGCGATCGGGCGCGTGCCGTGCAGCACTACCGTTGGGCGCTTTCGATCTGGCCGGCGACGCACATACACGCGGCTACGGCGAATCTCGCCTGGATACTCGCCACTTCGCCCGAACCCAGCGAACGCAACGGCGCCGAGGCGGTGGCTTGGATCGACCAGTTAGGCCCGATCGAACAGGTCGAGGATCCCGTGTTGCTCGACGTCATGGGGGCCGCGTACGCCTCGGTGGGGCGCTATAGCGACGCCGTAGGCGCCGCGAAGAAGTCCATCGCGCTGGCCGTGGCGACGGGCAACACCTCGCTGGCGCGCGACGTGCGGCAACGGTTGACTCTGTACGAACGGTTCCAGCCGGCCGTTGCCCCGAACAATGTCCCACCCTATCTCGGCCAACCTGTCGACGAGGGGGACGAGGTTCTCTCGGGCGTCGAGCAACTCTAGCAGGCAAGTCGCCGGATTGCCCGGCCGAAGCCAAGCACGCAGGGCCGCGTGCAATGTAACTTCGGCTCGTGATTTACGTTTTCGCCTTGGGCAGGATCGGCTTGACCAGCTTGATGCCCAGGATGTCGAGCTGTGGCTGGGTCACTTCGCTCGGCGCACCCATCATCAGATCCTGGCCGTTCTGGCTCATGGGGAACGTGATGACCTCGCGGATGTTCGGCTCGCCGGCCAGCAACATCACCATGCGATCCACGCCCGGTGCGATGCCACCGTGCGGTGGCGCCCCGTACTTGAAGGCGTTGATCATGGCCGGGAACTTGTTGTCGACCACCGAGTGGTCGTAGCCGGCGATCTCGAAGGCCTTGTACATGATGTCGGGGCGATGGTTCCGGATGGCGCCGCTCGACAGCTCGACGCCGTTGCAGACCAGGTCGTACTGATAGGCGAGGATCTCGAGCGGCGGCTTCGTCTCGAGCGCTTCGAGCCCACCCTGGGGCATCGAGAACGGGTTGTGCGAGAATTGTGGCTGGCCCGTCTCCTCGTCGAGCTCGTACATCGGATAGTCGACGATCCAGCAGAAGCGGAACGTGTCCTTCTCGCGCAGGTCGAGCTGATCGGCGAGCTCCGTGCGCAGCTTGCCCGCCAGGTTGGCAGCGGTGGCCTCGGCATCGGCGACGAAGAACAGGGCGGTGCCGACCTTGGCCTCGGCGGCCGTCTTCAACTCTTCCAGCGTTTCCTTCGAGACGGCCGAGGCGATCGAGCCACGGCCTCCTTCTTCGGTCACCACCATCCAGGCCAGACCGCGGCCTCCCAGTTCCTTGATGAAGCGTTCGAGCCCGTCGAAGAAGCTGCGCGGGCGATCCCCCACGTCGTGTACGGCGATCATCCGCACGACGCTCCCTTGTTCGACGGCGCTGCGGAAGATGCGGAAGCTCGAGCGGCCGAAGATCTCGGAGACGTCTTGAATCTCGAGGCCGAAGCGCAAGTCGGGTTTGTCGTTGCCATAACGCAGCATCGAGTCGCGATAGGTGAGCCGCTGGAACGGGGGCTCGTTGATCTTGAAGTTGCTGAACTCGGTGAAGACGCCGTACATCACCGTCTCGACCGCGGCGAAGACATCGTCCTGCTCGACGAACGACATCTCGAGATCGAGCTGATAGAACTCGCCGGGCGAGCGATCGGCGCGGGCGTCTTCGTCGCGGAAGCAGGGGGCGATCTGAAAATAGCGATCGAAACCCGACACCATCAACAATTGCTTGAACTGCTGCGGCGCCTGTGGCAGGGCGTAGAACTTGCCGGGATGGAGGCGGCTGGGCACCAGGTAGTCGCGTGCTCCCTCGGGCGAGCTGCTGGTGAGAATCGGCGTTTGGAACTCGGTGAAGCCCAGGTCGATCATGCGGCGGCGCAGGCTGGCGATGATCTGCGCGCGGAACAGGATCTTCTCGTGCATCCGCGAGCGGCGCAGGTCGAGATAGCGGTAGGTGAGCCGCGTCGACTCGGGCGTTTCTTGCTCCTCGGCCACCAGGAAGGGCAGGGGGGCGGCCGGGCTGTCGAGCTTCAACTCGTCGACGAAGATCTCGACCTCGCCAGTGGGTAGCGCCGGGTTCACCGTCTCGGCGGAACGCTGGACGACGCGCCCCGTCGCTGTGACGACCGACTCGCGCGAGAGATCGCCGGCCAGCCCGTGGTAGGGATTCTCGGGCGTGAGCACGAGCTGCGTCAAACCGTAGTGATCGCGCAGATCGAGGAAGATGATGCCGCCGTGGTCGCGCTTCTTGTGGACCCAGCCGGAGAGGCGAACGACCGAGCCGACATCGGCCCCACGGAGTTGACCGCACGTATGGGTGCGATAGGTGTGCATGAATCGGGCTTCCCGAACTGCGGCGGAGGAGAAAACGAGAACCGGCCGCGCGGTTCCCGGTCGGGGCACGGCGAGCCCCTGGTTCGTCGACGGAAAGCCCTTGTTATGGCGGCCGCGCACCATTCTCACAAGGTCTGCCGGACAGGAAGAGCGGGATAGCCGAACGACGGTTCGCGGAGAAAACCGAGTATCGCGGCGCAGGCCGTGAAGGACCACTGCCGACGAACGAGCGGTTGGCCAATCAGGCCGGCAGGGCGACCACCTGCGCGAGCCAGCGGTCTCGTTTGGCGCGGCGAGCCGCCAGGTCCAAGTCGGCGAGCAACTGCTCGCGGTCGACCGCCAACCGTCCAGCGGCTGGTGGAGTGTACGCCTGGGGCAATTTGTAACGGCCGGCGGATGCGAGGGGGGGGCGGGCGGGCTTGCCGGCCGGGTTGTCTACCTTCGGCCGGCAGTTCCACGCGGGCGGCACGATCAGGGCTGCCAACTCGGCAGCCAGTGCGTCGAACTGTTCGTCGATGAGGAAGGACGCATCGTGGTCCTGCTGCGTGCCGAGCGATTCAAGATCGATGAGTTGAGTCACGAGCGTGCCGCTTCCGAAAATCGCCTGAATCGGGAAAGAACATGAAGTTCTTTCGGCACTCCAGCGCACTGGGAGTGAACGGAAAGCGCGCGAACCGCACGCGCGGGCGCGGAACGGCGTGCGGAAAAGCCGACCTGGCGAAACTAGACCGGCGCGAAGCGCCCACGCGAGGCGCTATTCTGTTTACGACGCTTTCTCGGCGACGTGTTTCTGGGCGCGGGCCTGGGCCACAAGCCGGTCGCGAATGGCCATCAACTCGGGGCTGTTGGCCGGACGCTGACGCGCCGATTCGAGCATCTGCTGGGCCGCCTGGGGGTCGAGCTTTTCGGCCGGGATGGCGCGATTCGTGAGTACCGAGACGACGTTGTCGACAACTTGCACAAAGCCGCCATCGACGTAGTACCGCTCGGTTCGCCCCTCGACCTCGAGACGCATCTCGCCGTAGCCCAGTCGCCCGATCATGGGGCTGTGGCTCGGCGCGATCCCGATCTCGCCGTCGTAGAGGGGCAAGGCGACAAAGCTTGCCGTGGCCTCGCGGACGGTAGTCTCGGGCGTGACGACGATGACTTGCAACTGCGCCATGTCCGCTTAGCCTTTCGCCGCCGCGGCGGCCATCTTTTTGGCCTGCTCTTCGGCCTGTTCGATCGCCCCGACGTACATGAAGGCCGACTCCGGCAGGTGGTCCCACTTGCCGTCGGCGATCTCCTCGAAGCTGCGAATCGTATCGGCCAGCGGGGTGATTTCGCCCGGCTTGCCGGTGAACACCTCGGCCACGAGGAACGGCTGCGAGAGGAAACGCTCCATGCGGCGGGCACGATGCACCACCAGCTTGTCTTCTTCGCTCAACTCGTCGACGCCGAGAATGGCGATGATGTCTTGCAGCTCGCGATAACGCTGCAGGGTCTTCTGCACGCGGCGGGCGATCGCGTAGTGACGCTCGCCCACGTACTGCGGGTCGAGAATGCGGCTCGACGAGGCGAGCGGATCGACCGCCGGGTAAATGCCCTTTTCCGAGATCGCACGTTCCAGGTAGAGGAACGCGTCCAACTGACCGAAGGCGGTCGCCGGGGCGGGATCGGTCGGGTCGTCGGCCGGCACATAGACGGCCTGCACCGACGTGATGGCCCCCTTGTTGGTCGAGGCGATCCGTTCCTGCAAGGCCCCCATTTCGGTACCGAGGGTGGGTTGGTAACCCACGGCCGAAGGCATACGACCCAAGAGGGCGGATACTTCGCTACCCGCCTGCGAGAAACGGAAGATATTGTCGACGAAGAGCAGCACGTCCGTGCCGGTCGTGTCGCGGAAGTATTCGGCCATCGTCAGGGCCGACAGGGCGACGCGGAGACGGGCGCCCGGCGGCTCGTTCATCTGGCCGAAGACCATGCAGGTCTGCTCGATGACGCTGCGACCGGTGTCGCCGATCTTGGCTTCCTGCATTTCAAGCCACAGGTCGGTCCCTTCGCGAGTACGCTCGCCGACCCCCGCGAATACCGAGTAACCACCGTACGAGCTGGCGATACGGGCGATAAGCTCGGTGAGAATAACCGTCTTGCCGAGACCGGCACCGCCGAACAGACCCGCCTTGCCACCGCGGACGAACGGCGTGAGGAGGTCGATCACCTTGATGCCCGTCTCGAACAACTCGGTGCTCGTCGACAACTCCGCCATTTCAGGAGCATCGCGATGGATCGACCAGCGATCGTCGGCCACGACTGGGCCACGGCCATCGATAGCGTCCCCCACCAGGTTGAACACGCGGCCCAGCGTCCCCTTGCCGACGGGGACCGACACCGGGGCGCCGGTATCGATGCATTCCTGGCCGCGGATCATGCCGTCCGTGCTGCCCAAGGCGACACAACGGACGCGACCGCCCCCCAAGTGCTGCTGCACCTCGCCGGTCAGGTTGAGCTGCACGCCTTTTTGATCGGATTCGATCTTCACGGCGTTGTAGATGGCGGGCAGGCGGTCCTCGGGGAATTCGACGTCGAACGTCGAACCGATCACCTGCGTGACGTGGCCGATGTTCCGCGTCTTCGGATCAGTTGCAGTTGCCATAGTTTGCTTCGTGGGCTCGTGAACAGTGCGAATGATTTCGGTTGCTTGTTGACCGTATGAATTCTCGAAGTCTCTCCCTCTCCGCTGGCGGGAGAGGGGCGAGGGGGGCGTTAGCCCTTCAGGGCCTCGACGCCGCCCAGCACCTCCATGATCTCGTTCGTAATCTGGCTCTGGCGGGCACGGTTGTAAGTGCGCGTCAGGTACTTGATGATGTTGTTCGCGTTGTCGGTGGCCGCCTTCATGGCCACCATGCGCGCCACCTGCTCGCTAACCGCCGCATCGAGCAGGCACTTGAAGAGCCGCACCTTGAAGCTGGTCGGCACGACTTCTTCCAAAATGCTCTCGGCCGAGGGCAGGAACTCGTACATCGTCTGACCGGCGGCGTGTTCCTTCGACTCGCCTCCCGACAGCGAGCCGAGCGGCAGCAACGTTTCGACCACCGCCTCTTGCCGGGCGACGTTGTGGAAACGCGTGTACGCCACGTCGAGCCGGTCGAGCTTGCCGGTGACGTAGGCCTCGAGATACTTCTCGGCCAGCGCCTCGGCCTCCTCGTAGGCAGGTCTGTCTTCGAACTGCGTGTAGGTCGCGTCGGGCGTGATGCCGCGGAAGCGGAAGAACGAAATGCCACGCTTGCCGGAGACCTCGAGGCGATGTTCCGGAATATCGCGTTGGAACTCGTTCCAGCGGGCCAGCGCCACACGCTGCACGTTGCCGTTGTAACCGCCACAGAGACCGCGATTCGCCGTCAACACCAGGAGCGTTGCCGAGCGGATCTCCTCGCGACCCTGGAGCAGCGGGTGGCTGACTTCCAGGCCACTCTGCGCCAGATCGCTGACGATCGCCGTGATGCGTCGCGTGTAGGCCGTGGCCGCGTGGGCGCGGTCCATGGCCTTCTTGAACTTTGCCGTCGCGATCAACTCCATCGTCCGCGTGATCTTGCGGATGTTGCGAATCGACTTGCGACGTTTATCGAGCGCGCGGGCCTTGGCCATGTCTGCGTCTTAACGGTTGCGGTGTGTGCTCGTGTCCGGATGACTCTAACTACTTCGTCTTGCCAGCCAGGCCGTCTACGCCATCGTACTTGCTGGCGAACTGCTTCTGGTAATCGGCAATCGCGGTTTCAACCTCGGCGGCGGTGCTATCGTCGAGCTTCTTCGTGTCGACGATCTTCTGCCGAACTTCGCGACGTTGCTCGCGCATGAACGCGAGGAAGCCGGCCTCCCATTCATGCACCTTGTTGATGGGAATCTTGTCCAAGTGGCCGCGCGTGCCGGCGTAGATGCTGAGCACCTGGTCGAACACGTCCATCGGCACATATTGACCCTGCTTGAGCAGCTCGACCATGCGATAGCCGCGATCGAGCCGCACCTGCGTGGCCGCGTCGAGATCGGTACCCAACTGGGCGAACGCTTCCAGTTCGCGGAAGGCCGCCAGGTCGAGACGCAAACCGCCGGCCACCTTCTTCATGGCCGGAATCTGAGCATTGCCGCCCACGCGAGACACCGAGATGCCCACGTTCATCGCCGGACGCTGACCGGCGAAGAACAAGTCGGGCTGCAGGTAAATCTGGCCGTCGGTGATCGAGATCACGTTCGTCGGAATGTAGGCCGACACCTCGCCTTCGAGCGTCTCGATGATCGGCAGCGACGTGAGCGAGCCGCCGCCGAGCTCGTCGCTGAGCTTGGCCGAACGTTCGAGCAGGCGGCTGTGGCAGTAGAACACGTCGCCCGGGTAGGCCTCGCGACCGGGCGGACGACGCATGAGCAACGACAACTGACGGTAGGCCACGGCCTGCTTCGACAAGTCGTCGTAGACGATCAGGGCGTGCTCGCCCTTGTAGGTGAAGTATTCGGCCATGGCCGTGCCCGCGTAGGGGGCCACGTATTGCAGCGGAGCAGGATCGCTCGCACCGGCGGAGATGACCGTGGTGTAGTCCATGGCGCCGTGCTTGCGGAGGGCCTCGACGACGCCGGCCACGGACGATTCCTTCTGGCCGACCGCGACGTAGAAACACTTCACACCGGTGTGGCGCTGGTTGATGATCGCGTCGATGCCGACGGCGGTCTTGCCGGTCTTGCGGTCGCCGATGATCAACTCGCGCTGACCGCGACCGATCGGCGTCATGGCGTCGACCGCCTTGATCCCGGTCTGCAGCGGCTCCTTCACCGGCTGGCGTCCGGCGATGCCGGGCGCCATGGTCTCGACCGGGCGGCGCTCGCTCGTGATGATCGGGCCCTTGCCGTCGAGCGGGTTGCCGAGCGGGTCGACGACGCGACCGATCACGGCATCGCCCACCGGCACGCTCAACAGCTCGCCCGTGCTGCGGACTTCGTCCCCTTCGTTGATCGAGAGGAAGTCGCCGAGAATGATCACGCCGACGGAGTTCTCTTCGAGATTGAACGCGAGGCCATTCACGCCATTCTCGAAGGTCACCATTTCGCCCGACATGACGCCGGAGAGGCCGTAGACGCGCGCAATGCCGTCACCCACCTCCAGCACGCGTCCCACTTCCCGAACTTCGATCTGGGATTGGAACTGCTCAATTTCCTGCTGGATCACCGAAGCGATCTCGTCGGCTCTGAATCTCATGGACGCTCCTGTTGATCATTTGTTCGCGAACTTGGGCCAGCCGGGTGGCGACGCTGCCATCGTAGACGGTATCGCCGACTCGCAGCAGGACGCCGCCGATCAGGTCGGGATCGACCTGGGGCTCGAGCACGGGCTCGAGCGCGAGCATGCCGCGGAGCCGCGTGCCGAGCTTCGACAAGGCATCGGCTGGCAACGGGGTGGCCGTCGAGACCGTGACGCGCGCCCGTCCACGCATCTGGTCGAGCTGGTCGTGCGCGGCCTGGCGAATTGCCCGCAGGCAATCGAGCCGACCCCGGGTGGCCAGCACCTTCAAAAAATTCATCAGCAAGGGAGAGACCCACGGGCCCAACGTGCGTTGCAGCACGCCTTCGGCCTCAGCCGGTGAAAGCATGCCCGAGGCCAGCAGCGACTCGAAGCGGGGATACGGATCGAGCGCCTCGGTTACGACGGCGTCGAGTTCTTCCACGACGGCATCGGTTTGGCCGGCCTTCTCCGCGGCGCCCAGGAACGCCTTGGCGTACAACTTGCCCACGCGCTGCGCACCGGTGTCGATGGCGCCGTTGCCGGCGGCGGGGGATTTAGCAGTGGTATCGGCCATGGCACACTCTTTCCCGGGGGGGCGACCCCCCCCCACCAAACCTTCGAGTCGCTCGCTTCAGTTCACGCTGGGACCGCCCGAGGGCAGCATGGCCACCGCCTCTTCGACCAATCGGGCGTGCCGGTCGGGCGAGAGCTCGGTGTGCAGGATCTTGCCCGCCAACTCGACGGCCAGCTTGGCGCTGTGCTCGGCGAGCTGCTTGAGGGCCTGATCCGTGGCGGTGTCGATCTCGCGCCGAGCACGCTGCTTGAGCCCTTCGGCTTCGGCCGCGGCCTTGGCCAGCATGTCCTGCTGAGTATGCTCGGCGTCGCGCCGGGCCTCGTCGAGCAGGGCACGGATCTCGTCTTGCGCGGCGGCGAGCTTATGCTCGTATTCCGCCAGCAGTTGCTTGGCCTGCTGGTTGCTGCGCTCGGCCGAGGCGATATCGTCGGCGATGCGCTGCTCGCGCTTGTCGAGACCTTGCGAAATCGGCCCCCAGGCAAATTTCCACAGCACCAGTAACAGGATGGCGAAGACGCCGAACGTCCACAACGCGAGGTCGGGATCGACCGTCAACGGGTCGGTCGCCATCGGGTCGTGAGCGCCGTGCCCTTCGCCATGCTCGTCGTGGGCAGCATCATCGTGCCCGGCTTCTGCGGGCGCAGCGGCCGGGTGCGCATCGTCCTGGCCATGCACCGCGGCGGGCGCCAGCGCCAGCGCCAGCGCGCAGCACGCGCCGGCAAGCATTTTCGAGACCGTCATGTTGGCTTGCTCCAGCAAGTCTTGCTTGGGAGGGAACCCTAGCCGTTGAAGAGCATGCAGACGACCAGACCGAAGAACGTGGCACCTTCGATGAGGGCCGCCGCGATGATCATGGCCGTTTGAATGTTACCGGCGACTTCGGGCTGGCGAGCCATGCTCTCGACCGCGGTGGCGCCGATGCGGCTGATGCCGAGCGCAGCGCCGATGATCACGAGGCCGGCGCCGAAGGCACCACCGAGGAAGATGCTGAAGCCATGCGAGGCATGACCGGCGGGCGAAGTCGCGGCCGGGGCAGCGTCTTGAGCGAACGCCGGAGCGGCAACCATCAACATCACCAGGCACAATGCGGCAATTTTGCACACCTTGAACACGATCGCTATCTCCTTGAACTTGAGGTCTCTGGCCCGCGGCGCATCGCTTAGTGGGGGTGAACCGCCATACCGATGAAGAGGGCCGTCAGAAACGTGAAAATGTATGCCTGTAAGAACGCCACAAACAGTTCCAGCATGCTGAGCGCGGTGGCTCCCAGCATGCTGGCCGACGCGACGCCATAGTGCAGGGAACTTCCGGCACTGGCGGCGATGAATCCCAGGATCACGGCGAGCACCAGGTGCCCAGCGAACATGTTGGCCAAAAGACGCATGGCCAAGATGAGGTGTTTGATGAGCAGGCCCACGATCTCGATGACGAAGATCATCGGAATCAGCAGCACGGCTAGCACGAAAGGCAGGTCCATGTGGGGGACCTGTGCCTTGAGGAATCCGACAGCGCCAAGCTTCTGGACGCCAGCCGCGGTCACGGCGATCAGGGCAATGATCGCCAGAGCGCCAGTGACAGCCAGGGCGCCGGTGGGAGAGCCGGCCCAGGGGAGCATCCCCATCAGGTTGCAGCCCAGGATGAAGAAGAACAGCGTCCAGAGGAAGGGGAGGAACTTGCGGGCATCGTGATGCCCGATAGCCGGTTCGGCTACCTCGTCGCGAATGAAGCAGACCATCGCTTCGAGCAGGTTCCAGATGCGTCCGCGCGGACGAGCGCCCGAGGCCATGCGATTGGCCAGGATGATGAACACGAAGGCAATGACCACTGCCACGATGACTTCGAGCACCATGAACTTCGTCAACTGGAAGTCGAGTGCCTCGAGGTGCAGCGTGGAATTGGCGGCCACGAGGGGCTCATCAGAGATATATCCCTGCGGGATATAGAGATGGCCATCGGGCGAGATGGAACGCGGCACCTCGAAATACGGCGCGTCTTTGACGTGACCGACGAGGTGCGCGGCATCAAAAGGATCGTGTGCCATGTCCTAAGACGCCTCCACGGGACTGCGGCCACTGGCAAGCAGGGCCGGCAGGGCAAAAACGGTGTCGATGGCGAGCGTCACCAGATAAAAGGCGATCAGGTAACCGCCAAAACCATGCTCGGCGACGCGCCAATGTTGAGCCGCGGCCAACGTCAGGGCGGCCAGCGGGGGAATCAGGCGGGCAAAAGTGGCCACCAGCACGCGGACCAGGACGAGATGCGGATTGAGATCGCTGCCCACGGGCAACGACGTGCAGGCCAAGGCCGTCATCGAGCCAAACCAGCACACCAGGGCGGACAGGACCAGGGCCTGACGAGCGAGCGGCTCGTGCGAGGCGGGAGGCAGGAAGAAGAACACCGCCCCCAGCAGGGCGATGAGCAGTGTCAGCAGTCCAGCGCGCGACGCGAAGCCCAATCGGGCCAAAACGTCTGTCAGCGATGCGCGAGGGGTGTTCACGTGCGTGGCGGACGATCGGAGTGGTCGCCGCGTTGTCGTTTCGTGCCAGTCAGGCGGATCAGGTACCAGATGCCATACGGCAAACCAATGGCGAACCCAAGTAACCCGAATATCGCTCGAGTGCCGAGGTACCGGTCGAGCCAGATCCCTAACAAGCCGGGTCCGACCATCGCGACCGAAACCGTGGTGATCGTGGAAACCCAGGTGAGGGCTACCACCATCGGCGGGCGGCGTTCCGGAGGGAGAGTGCTCACGGATGAGCGGCTCGTGGGGACGGACAAGCGGAAGGGTTCATCGACGTCCAGGACTTCTTTGCCGGCAGGTGAGCGGGATCGCTCCCGGGCCCGGCGGAGAGCAGCGCGGTGGCGACTTCCCAGTCCTCGCCACGCCTCGCCTATGGTCCAATCGTCCTAAGCCGCTTGTTGGCTGGGCTTTGTGTCGTCACTCTGAGGGTGGGTAGCGGTGGCCGATCGCCCCATGCGAAAAGGCCCTAATGCTTGCGTTCCCGTTAGTTTAGGCCGGCCACTTTATCCGAGGCCCCAGGGGGTGTCAACCGACCGGATGGGAAATTCGTGTTTTTTTTCACAATGTCTGCCATCCGTTAGAACCCCTTGGCTTCTAAGGGGTTGTAACAAGACGTTTGGCCCGGCCGACATCGATTGCAGGCTGATGTCGCCATTCCTCCAACGTGAGGGGAGGTGGGGCACTTCCTGCTAGGGACCGGCGTCTTCCCCCCGCGCCCCTGGAAGCAAACGCCCGGCAACCTTACCAATCAGATAAAGTCTAACAACAAAAGATGTTATGATGATCCGTGGCCACGAAAGAAGGCCTCGCGAACGGCTTTTCTCGTTGCCAATGCCTGGACGTTCGGTTACACTCGATGTTACACGTGCGCCCTGATTTGCCGGATTTGGCGGCGGCAAGTTTGGGGCCTGCCCGCCAGTGCGGGCACTGTAGGCTGGAGCACCGTTCGTGGGGGATGGTGTTCGCCGCTTGAGTGTGATTGCCGTTGTCAGCCTTGCTCGCCGCGGCCGCCACTCGAGGGATCCTCGTAGATAAGAGGAAGAGGGGAGAGGCGTTTGTCGCGTGGATCAGTTTCGCTGGCCGAAGGGGCCCGAGGCGGACTGGTTGAAGCTCGTGACGAACACGCGTGACGGCGAAACTCCGCAGGCCTAAGGACTGTCCGGGAGGATTCGTGCGGAACTTCACGGTCAGGGACGACTCTTCTGTCCGAGCGCGCCGCTTTGCGTGGCGCGCCGGTGCCAGACCCACGGGAGATCAGTCCACCGATGACCGCAGAGAAGCTCAAGAGCCTCACCGTCCGTGATCTCGCGCAATTGGCCAAGAAGCGCGGCGTTCACGGTTGGCATTCCATGAAGAAGGCGCAGCTCGTCCGGGTCCTCACCTCGGCCAAGATGCAGCGTCCCGCCGCGAAACTGAGCAAGCCGGCCACGGCTGCCTCACGCAAGTCCAACATGCCGCGCGCCGCATCGACGACGAAGAAATCGACGTCGAATCACAAGCCGGCTGCCCCGCGACCGCTTTCGCCCGCCGAACGCCGGCGCCGCGCGACGGTCGAGCGTCGCCTGCAGAATGCGAAGTCGAAGCAGGCTCATTCGAAGGATCTTGCTCGCCCGAACAACGCCAAGACGGGACGCGACCGCCTGGTGGTGATGGTGCGCGATCCCTTCTGGCTGCACGCCTACTGGGAGCTCACGCGGCAAGGAGTGGAGCGTGCCGAGGCCGCGATGGGGCAGGACTGGCACACGGCTCGCCCCGTGCTACGGTTGCTCGATGTATCGAGCCCGGGCACGACGAGCAGCTCGGAGACCGTCATCCGCCACATCGACATCCACGGCGGGGTCTCGAACTGGTACATCGACGTGCAGGATCCGCCGCGCACGTATCGCGTCGACATCGGCTATCTGGCTGCCAACGGCAAGTACTTCGCGCTGGCTCGCAGCAACATGGTAAGCACGCCGCGGGCTGGGTCGAGCGACGCCATCGACAACAACTGGCAGGCCGTGGCGGAGAATTTCGACAAAATCTATGCCATGAGCGGCGGTTACTCACCCGAGGGGCCGAGCCCCGAGTTGCAGGAATTGTTCGAAGAACGTCTGCGTCGTCCGATGGGTTCTCCCATGATGACGCGGTTCGGCGCTGGCGTGGATGGCCTGCTGTATCACGGCAAGCGTCCGCCGTTCAACTTCGAGCTCGATGCCGAGTTGATCGTCTTTGGCTCGACCGAGCCCGATGCCCACGTCACCTTGCAGGGCGAACCGGTGCAACTGCGTCCCGACGGCACCTTCACCGTGCGGTTCAGCCTGCCCAACTGTCGGCAGGTGATTCCGGCCGTGGCCTCGAGCGTCGATGGCGTCGAGCAGCGGACGGTGATCCTGGCGCTCGAACGCAACACCAAGGTGATGGAGCCGGTGACGCGCGACAGCGCGGATGCCAGCTAGCGCACGGCGACGTTGCCCGGCGAGCGTGCCGGCGCCAAGATGGCGCCTGTGCCTGCCGTTTCTGGGGGGACGGACGAAGTGTCGCGGCGCGAAGCGGTGGTCGCACGGCCGATTCTTTCGTCAGAATCGCTGCAACTGCCCGAGGAAATCGGCTCGGGTTGTCCCTTGTTCTGCATCGCCCTAGACTTGTAACGGTCGGTCGCCCTGGGCGTGCTGGTCGCGGGGCAGGTGCCATTCTTCGATTTTCTCCGGCCAGTAATTTTGTCTGGCCGATCGTGTTTTTAAGGGCGGCGAGCTCGCCGTGTTCGCGTGTCGAAAGACATCTCGCAGATCCTCGACGGCTGGAATTACGAGCCCGATGAAGTGCTCGTGCGAATCGTTCAAGGGGACGATGGCCAGGAGAAGATCCAGCTCCGTCTCGACCTGGGGTTGTTGCAGATGTGCGTCGATGGTCGCCCGGACGGCGATCGCCCCGAAGGATGCGAATCGTGGCTCGACTATTATCAGCGCGAGGCTTCCGGCGACGGGACTCGGTTTCAGCTCGATGACAACGACTGTGGCCGGCTGCTCCGCGAAGGGGTGCAGTATTACCACCGGTATCTCAGCTTCTGGCATCTCAAGCGGTACGAGTTGTGCGCCCGCGACACGGCGCGCAATCTGAAGCTGTTCGGCTTTGTACGCAAATACGCCCCGAGCGAGCGGAGCAAGCTGCAGTTCGATCAATGGCGCCCCTACGTCATCATGATGCACGCGCGGGCGGTGGCCACGCCGCTGATCGAGATGCGAGACTATGGCGGCGCACTGCCCGCGATCGACTCGGGCATTCGAGCGATCGGCAAGTTCCTGGAAGACTACAACCAGCTCGAGCGAGCCGACCAGTGCGGCGAGCTCAACATGTTGAAGAAATGGCGGGGCGAAGTGGCGGCCATGCTCGACGAATCGGCGCCCAAGTCGGCGCGGACGTCGATTCAGCTTTTGCACATGCGGCTCGACGAGGCGGTAGCCGACGAGCGGTTCGAAGAGGCCGCCAAATTGCGGGACGAAATACGCCGTCTCTCGGAGCAACCGACGGCTCCGCCGCTCGAGTAGAGACGTCGTAGCGAGGCCCCTCTCCGGGCTTTCCGCCGCGTGCCGCGCGGAGTTTGTAAACACTGACGGCAATGCTGCTTATGCCAGCACTCGCGCCTGTAGTTTCAGGGCATTTAATACTTGTTTCTCCCAGGGGCAATTGCTACGATTCGGTTGGTCTTGCGGCGTGGCAGGTTGACTGTTCGCTGCAGGCTGCAAGGCATTTGCCTCTGCCATGTTCGTGATGTCGATGCAGCTTTTTGGTGAGCCGATAAGAAGTCCGCTGGGTGCTAAATATAAGACCTGGCCGCGTGTATAGCCGCCGCCCGGACATTGCGTTCCGGAACCATGCGGTCGGATCACACAACCTGGGTCTTCAGGCGCCCCCTTGTGAACTGCGGGCTCTCTAAAACCCATCGCCACGGCATTACGGTGGAGGGATGTCTTTTTCCCTCGCCTCGCGCGAGCGAATAGAATTGGGTATCGCAGCGCCGGTGGAACTCGCTTCCCCGACACGGCGGTACCCTTTTTTCTGCGCCCTTGCTTCGTGCCGCTCAATCCATGGACGCGACCAAGACCACTGCCGCATTGTCTGCCGACCTGCGTGCCAAGCACGAGCGGGCAGTGGCGATGCTGCGCGAGCTGGGGTCGTGCGCGGTGGCATTTTCGGGGGGCGTCGATAGTGTGCTTGTCGCTCAGCTTGCATTTGAGGCCCTGGGCGAGCGCGCCGTCGCCGTCACCGGCACGAGCGACAGCCTGGCTGCCGGCGAACTGGAAGCCGCCGTGCAACTGGCCCAGCAGATCGGCATCCGGCACGAGATCGTCCGCACGAGCGAGTTCGCCGATGCCAACTATCTCGCGAATCGAGGGGACCGCTGTTACCACTGCAAGACCGAGCTCTACACGCAGCTCGAGTCGCTGCTGCCGCGTTTGGGCGTGCGGGCCATGGTGAACGGGGCGAATTTCGACGACCGCGGCGATCATCGGCCCGGCATGATGGCCGCGGGGGAACACGCGGTGCGTAGTCCCTTGCTCGAGGCCGGACTGACGAAAGCGGAGGTGCGCGAGCTCACCGCCTGGTATGGGCTGCCGGTTTGGGACAAGCCGGCGACCCCCTGTCTGTCGAGCCGCATCGCTTACGGCGAGGAGGTTACGTCGGACCGCGTGCGGATGATCGACGCCGCCGAGCAATTCTTGCGTTCGCTGGGGCTGGTGGAACTACGTGTGCGGTACCACCGGGGCGATCATGCCCGGCTGGAAGTGCCGCTAGGAGCGCTCGCGCAACTGTGCGAGCCGGCGACGCGCGAGCGTGTCGTGACCGAATTGAAAGCGCTCGGCTTCAAGTATATTTCGCTCGACCTCGAAGGCTTCCGCTCGGGCAGCCTGAACCAGGTGTTGCCCGTCGAATCGTTGCGCATGGTTTCTCGCCCGGTGTAGGTCAGGTACTCTGTACCTGACATTACATTTCATTCGTCTGGCCTTCTCCGCGGGGATGCTATGGATTTTCTGCGAGCACGCTCCAGGCTGCTGATGCTCTTGATTCTGCTCGTGCCACCGGCGACTGCGGCCGAGATCCCGCCGCTCGATCCCTCGCGTGCGACGCGCGACGAGAAAAGCTCGACGCTGTGGTACGACTTAAAGCTTCTGCCGATCGAAGGGCAGGGGTGGAGTGAAACGAAATCGCCCTACGATCGTCTACCGGCGAAGGCCGAAGGCAAGGTGCGCGACGCCGTGTGGAACCTGAGTCGACATTCGGCGGGCATCGCCGCGCGCTTGGTCACCGACGCCACGTCGATTCAAGTGCGCTGGACCCTGACCTCCGACAAACTCGCGATGCCGCACATGGCAGCCACCGGCGTGAGTGGCGTGGATCTCTACGTGCGCGACGAGCAGGACCATTGGCGCTGGCTGGCGTGCGGCGCTCCGAACGCTCCATCGAACACCGTGCAACTGGTCTCGGGCATTCCCGCGGGCACGCGCGAGTACCTGCTCTATCTGCCGCTCTACAACGGCGTATCGTCGGTCGAAGTGGGCGTGCCCGAGGGCACGACGCTCGCGGCCGGCCCGGCTCGAGCGGAAGGTCATGCCAAGCCGCTCGTGTTCTATGGCACTTCGATTACGCACGGGGCGTGTGCGTCGCGGCCGGGCATGTGCCACCCGGCGATTCTGGGACGCCGCTTCGATCGGCCGGTGATCAATCTCGGTTTCTCGGGCAATGGCCGCATGGAGCCCGAGGTGGCCGAATTGCTCGCCGAGATCGACGCGGGCGTGTACATCCTCGATTGCCTGCCCAACATCGGCGCCGAAGAGGTTCTCGTTCGTACGAAACCCTGTGTGGAGATCCTGCGCAAGGCGCATCCGGAGACGCCGATCGTACTGGTCGAGGATCGCAGCTACAGCGATGCGTTTCTCGTCACGGGCAAGCACGAGCGCAACCGCACGAGCCGCGAGGCGCTGCGCAAGATGTTCGACGAGTTGAAATCAGCCGGAGATGAAAACCTATACTATCTCGAAGGCGATAAGCTGCTCGGCGATGACAACGAGGGAACGGTCGACAGCTCCCATCCGACGGACCTGGGCTTCATGCGCCACGCCGATGCGTTTGAAGAAGTGCTGGGGCCGATTTTCGGCGAGGCACGCTGACGGGCGTCGACATTTGACGCCCGTCAGGCAGCATCGTGTAAGATGGCGTTGGAGGGTCAATCGATGTCCGATTTGACATCCGACTTCGGCAATTCGACCCAGAACAGGTCATAGAGATTCACCTTGGCCCAGGCGTACGAAACTTCTCGATAGCGGCCGCCCACCGAGTCGCGCGTGAGAAAGACGCCGCCTCCGTCTGCATTGGGATCGTCGCGATAGCCGACGAACAGCCGGCTATGGTTCGAGCCGGCGCACACCGGCCAACCGGCGGCGAGCGTTTCACGGATCGCGGCGAATTCCTCGTCGCTCAGCCCGCTGCTCTTCGACCAGCGGCGAATCCAATGGACCTGGAATTCCGCGCGACCGATCTCTTCGGCATCGCGCTTGGCCTCATCGCTCGGCTCCGTTCCGGCGAAGCGTGATTCGTAGGGCATCAACTCGTCGCGACAAAGGCCGTGCTCGTCGAAGCCAGCCAGCAGGTGATGAAAGAACTGCCCGCGGTCGGCCGTTTTGTTGCCGATGTGCTGGTTGCAGGCCCAGTTCAGATACTCGACCGATAGGGGCATGCCCTCGCCACGGGCCTTCGACAACGCGAATTCAAACGCCCCCACGGTGACGAACACGGAGCACGTGTTGCGGCGTCCTTGCGAACGAGGTGAAAGTTGCATCTGCTCGAACTGCGGTCGTAGATCGACCTGGCTCGGTAGAGTCTCCGAACTTGGATTGGCCGCGAGGATCAACAGCGAAACGAGCAACGTCATAACATGATCCTCTGGTTGTCCGTATCGATCCTGTCTTGGAGTCGAACCGGCACTGGCAGAGCCAGGCAAGTAGGTCAGGTACCCTGTACCTGACACCGTTCGACGTGGCGAACTCGATCGATTGTCAGGTACGGGGTACCTGACCTACTTGGTTGCGCAGCGTCTAGATTCCCCGTCCCATGGCGCGATCGGCGATATCCTTGCGGCACCAGGCGCCATTCCAACGAATGGCTTTCACCGCGGTGTAGGCCTGCAATTTGGCGGCGCCCACGTTGTCGCCCAGGGCTGTGACGCCGAGCACGCGGCCGCCATCGGTCACTGTCTGACCGTTGCTCGTCGAAGTGCCGGCGTGGAAGACTTTCGTGTTCGGCACCTGGACCGCCTCTTTCAAGCCTCGAATGGCGGCGCCGCGCTCGTACTTGCCTGGATAACCGGCTGCCGCCATTACGACGCACACGGCGGGGCGAGGATCCCACTCGAGCGGTTCGATCTCGTCGAGCTTGCCCGCCACCGTGGCCTGCAGCACCGGCACGAGATCGCTCTTGAGCCGCATCAACAGGGGCTGGCATTCGGGATCTCCCAAGCGCACGTTGTACTCGAGTACCTTTGGGCCTTGGTTCGTAATCATCAGACCGGCGTAGAGCACGCCGCGAAATGGCCGGCGGTTGCGCTTCATGGCATGGACCGTGGGCACGAGCACGTGCTGCTCGATCCAGCCGAGCATCTCGTCGGTGATGAGCGGGGCAGGGGAGTAAGCCCCCATGCCCCCCGTGTTCGGACCCGTGTCGCCATCGTGGGCACGCTTGTGATCCTGCGAGGCGGGCAGCGTCATGATCGTTTGCCCGTCGGTGATGGCGATGATGCTGGCTTCTTCGCCATCGAGTCGTTCCTCGATGACGATCTGGTCTCCCGCGGCGCCGAACTCCTTGTCGCGTCCAATTCTTAGTACGGCGTCGATCGCTTCATCTCGTTTGGGGCAGACGACTACCCCCTTGCCGGCGGCCAGTCCGTCGGCCTTGACGACGACGGGGACATCCTCGCGGTCTTTGAGAAACTTGATGGCGGTCTCGGGAGAACGGAATACGCGGAAATCGGCTGAAGGGACATCGGCGTGTCGCAGCAGGTTCTTGCAGAAGACCTTGCTCCCTTCGAGCTCGGCCGCCGCTTTCGAGGGGCCGAAGATGGGCAACTTCGCTTCTTGAAAGGCATCGACGATGCCGGCGACTAGCGGCGCCTCGGGGCCAACCACCGTCAGGCCGATCTCTTGCTCGCGCGCGAAACGAATCAACCGCGGGAAATCGACGGGCGAGATGTCGACATTCTCGGCCTCGAGCGCGGTGCCGCCATTGCCCGGCGCGACGTAGACCTTCTCGACCAGGGGACTGGCCGAAATCTTCCAGGCCAGGGCATGTTCGCGGCCGCCATTGCCGACGATCAGAACTTTCATGCGATGCAATCTCGACGAGGGAGCCACGCGATGCGGGCACGCGCAGCAAGGATCGGGAAGGGAAAGCGGGGGTCACCGGATTTTATGGCCGGCGTGCATCGCGAACAAGGAGGCCATGCTACGGCGTCGAGGCCGTTAACCGTTCTGCTACCAGCTCGGCCACGTCGCGTACCGCGATGCCGGCTTCCTCATCCTGTTTCGAGGCATCGTCGAGCATGGTCATGCAGAAGGGGCAAGCCGTGGCGACCGTTTTGGCGCCGGTCGATTTGAGCTGTTCCCAGCGGGCGATATTGACCCGCTTGTCGATGTCTTCTTCCATGAACATGCGCCCGCCACCGGCCCCGCAGCAGAAGGTGTTCTTGCCGCACTGGGCCGCTTCGAGGATCGGCAACTGCGGCCCGCTGACGCTGGCGAGTGCCCCCCGCGCTGCCTCGCCACCGTCGTTGTGGCGCGAAAGGTAGCAGGGATCGTGCAGCACGACGGGGCCTGTCGTGCCACCATTGGCGGCGGGCACGTCTTTGAGAGCGTCGACGGGCAGCTTGCCCTGCTCGACGAGCTCTTGAATCAGCTCGGTGTGATGCAGGACGTGATACTCGCCGCCGAAATCAGGATACTCGTTCTTCAATGTGTTGAAGCAGTGGGCGCACGAGGTCACGACGCGATTGAATTTGACGCGCGACAAATGGTCGACGTTCTTCGTGGCTTGCTCGAGAAAGGTGAACTCGTCTCCGAGTCGTCGAGCGGGATCGCCCGTGCAGCTTTCCTTCTTGCCCATGATCGCAAAATCGACCCCCGCGGCGCGCAGGATCTTGGCCAGAGCCCGACTGACCTGCTGATTGCGGCGATCGTAACTGCCCGCGCAGCCGACCCAGAGGAGGACGTCGGGCGATGGTTGTGTCTCGGTAGTGGGCACGTCGAGTCCTTCGGACCAGGCGGCGCGATCCTCGGCGGGCAGACCCCAGGGGTTGCCGGTGGCGGCGATGCTGCGCAGCGCCCCTTGAGCGCTACCGAGCACGGCGCCCTCGCCGACGAGATGGCGACGCATCTCGACGATCGTGCCCATCTGATCGATCAGCACGGGGCAGTGATGCACGCACGCGCCGCACGTCGTGCAGGACCAGAGCGTCTCGGCCGAGATGACGTCGCCGTGCAGCGATTCGGTGCTGTGCCCCGCCTCGGCGATGTCGAGCACCACGCGCATCGGCGACAGCGGCTTGTGGGTGTTCCAGGCCGGACAGGCCGATTCGCAACGGCGGCACTGCGTGCAGGCGTCGTAGCTGAGCAAGCGGCGCCAGGGGAATTCCTCGATCTTCGCCAGTCCGAAGCGGCCGGTTTCCTCCACCTCTTCGAGGCTCACCGGCTGAAAACGCCCGGACCGGGTCTCTTTCGAAATGGCGATGTGTGCTGGCGCCACCAGGAAGTGCAACAGCTTGGTATAGGGAATGATGGCGATGAAGACCATCACGAGTACCATGTGCAGCCACCAGAAGCCGAAATGGAGCGTGGTGGCGGTTTCGACTGTCGTGCCGGCACCACGCATCGCGGCGGCCATGGCATAGCCGATGAAGGAGACGTTCTTTTCCCAGTTGTCGTCGAGCGCGAGGACGCGTAATGCCTCGACGACGAAGCCGGTGACGCCGATGATGAGAAACAACCACAGAATCGCGGCGTCGATCGGCTTGCTCGACGGCTTGACGCCTAACGCACCGGTACGGCGCAGCATGGCGATGACGAGCGCGATAACGAAGCCGGCGCCGAACAGATCGAGCAACCAGGAGGTGACGTCGTAAAAACGACCGGTCCACGTAATGCCGAACAGGCCGAAAATGCCATAGTGCTCGAGCGCGACAATCACCGTGCCGATGAAGAGCACGATGAAGCCGTAGAAAATCATCATGTGGCTGGCGTAGGCCCAAGGGACGCGCGCAATGCGCACTTGTGCCAGGATGTGCCGCGCCAGCCGGGCCAGCACCTGTCCCAAGGGCTCGTTGATGGGAGGAGCCTGGGAATCCTCGGACAGACCGCCGCCGGCGCCCAGCCGGGCAGCCGTGCCGCGGCGCCAGACCTTGAACCGACCGTAGATTCCCCAGGCGCAGATGGCCGAGGCGATGACGAACAACCCGTACATCGCGATCTTGGTGACGGGGTCGTCAACGTTCCACATGATGGGACGTGTGTGTTCCATCCGCTGCCTTTACGAAAGTTGGTCGCCTGGGTGTACTCGTCGCCGATACTCCGCCACTCGCGCGGCGAGGATTCACCATTTTAGCTTCTGACCGCCGCGGTAAGAACCACGGGGGGTGCCCCATGTCGACGCTGCTAGGGGGCCGTAAGGCGGCCCCCACAACACCGGCATGTCGGACGAAGGCATGACCGTAAGCCAGATTCGCGGCCTGTGGGGCACGACGCGCAAGTTTGCCGTGCCGTTCTGCGAGTATTTCGATCGCATCGGCTTTACGAGGCGCGAGGGAGATCGGCGACGACTCGCGTACGAATCGGCCTAACGCCGCACGGGACTCGGCGGACGAAATGCCCGTGCCAACCAGAACCAGATGGCAACCTGTCCTGCCAGGTAAAGGACGAGCGATGCGAGCACCAGGAGCGGCGCTGGGGGGATGGCCGCGGGAACGTTCGTTCCGGCTGCAGCGATCGCCCCAAAGGCTGCGGCGGCGTAATGTATCGCAAGCGTGCCGATCACCGCGTACCGCGCGCGGGCATTCTGCGCCATGGCAACTCCCACTCCGATGAGCGTCCACAGGACGATCATGCCGGTGATCGCCACCTCGGGCATGAGCAGCCCGAACGGAGCGGTGAGGAGTTGCACGACGAGAGAAGGGCCATCGTGCCCCGCGCGCGTCAACGAAAACGCCAGGGCCAGCAACGTCACGCTATAGAGCAGCCCCAGTCGCGCGCCGACAATACGACGATAACGCCGTTCATCCTGGCGAGACGTGGGCGAACCACGTTGGACGCGTGACACGGTTCGTCTCCGCGTCTCGAGGTGCCCCAGAGCGACAGGCTCAGTCGGTGCGGCTCGTAACTTCCAACAGGTGCCAGCCGAACTGAGTCTTCACGGGTTCGCTGACCTCGCCCACGGGAATGCTGAACACGACGCGATCGAACTCGGGGACCATGCGGCCCGGCTCGAACGAGCCCAGGTCACCACCGCGGGCGCCGGAGGGGCACTTCGAATGCTTGCGGGCGAGTTCGGCGAAATCTTTTCCCTCGCCGATCTGCTGCTTCAGATCGAGGCATTCTTTTTCCGAGGCGACCAGGATGTGTCGAGCGCTGGCCTTCTTTGCCATCTCAGGCTCCTTCTCGTGCAAGTTAGTTTTGGAACGGAGCCCACCTTGGTGGCGCGCCGCAAAAAGGTAAGCGTTATGCCGCGGCCCTGGCTTACTTGGGGGACAGAATGCACACGATGCGCCGCCCCTGCTGGCTGGCGGGGGCCTCGACCTTCGAGATATCCTCGAGGCTTTCGATGATCTGCTTCACGACGCGCTGGCCTTCTTCGATATGTGCCAACTCGCGACCGCGAAACACGACCGAGATGACGACCTTGTCCTTGTGCTCGAGGAATCCTCGTGCGCGATTGACCTTGGTCTCGATATCGTGCGTATCGGTTTTGGGGCGCACGCGGATCTCTTTGATCTTGCTCTGGTGCGTGTGTCCCTTGTGCTGTCGCTTCTTTTGCTGGTACTTGAACTTGCCGAAGTCCATGATGCGGCATACCGGGGGCCGCTCGGTCGGGGCGACTTCCACCAGATCGAGTTCTGCCTCGCGGGCGAGTCGAATGGCGTCCTCGGTGGGAATAATGCCCAGTTGCTCTCCTTCGGCCGAGATGACCCGCACGGGCGTGATGCGGATCTGCTCGTTGATTCTCTGCGAGCGTTCGATGGCAGGCGTCTCCTAGTGGTCTTAAAATGAGTAACGAGCGTGCCGCGTGGCCGGATCGTCCGGACCTCGGCGGGTGTTCGCCGATGGAGGCCCAGCCTGCCCGGCGACCCACGATCTCTCGCTCGTTGCAAGTCTACGCTGCGCCGGGGGCCGTAACCGCTTCCCGACGTCCCGTTCCCCCCGCCTCATCCAGCGGTCCGGTTCTGGCCGGAAGGACGAGGCCGAAAAATCGGCGCAACAGGGAGTATCGACAGCCACTTGCGGAAAGTCAACTAGAGCTGTCGCAGGCGGGCTTTTAGAAGCGGATTCCCGGCCAAACCCAAGATGCCTCAATTGAAAATCGGGGCCGGATCTGTCATACTCATCCCTCTTCGTCACGGCGCCAAAGGACTGGCCAGCGATTGTTCCTTGCCAAGATCGGTCGATTGCCGACCTGAAACTTCAGCTTGGAGAGGAAATTGCTCGTGGTCTGTTTCCGCGCATGCCTTGTATAAAGGACATGTGGGACAGGATGCCGTGCCGAAGCAGACATCGGTTCGCCGGTTCCCCCAGAACCAAACACGCGGCACGATTGTCTGTGGATAGAGGATAGTGGGTCGGATGGAGCTCCTTGCTACGGCGTGACTTGGTGACTGCCAGTCATTGTCTGTGGTGGATAGAGGATCGGACGGAGCAGTAGCCCAAGCGTACCGCTTGGGTCCATTTGCCCGTCGCGACGCACGCCACGAGGTGTGTCAGTACACCGATGGGCAAGCGTCGCAACAACACGCCCGGGGCGTGGCGCAGCCTGGTTAGCGCGCTTGACTGGGGGTCAAGAGGTCGCAGGTTCAAATCCTGTCGCCCCGATTTCGGCATTCGTTGCCAACGAGGGACAGACAACGCCGAAGCTCTTGCTGCCGCGAGAGTTTCGGCGTTTGTCATTGGATTGCCCGTTGCCAGTCGATGCCAGCGAATGCCCCTCAGAGCCGCCAGAAATGCAGCGCATTTGCAGCGCGGGCTTAGGTTTCGGTGCAGCGCGGGGGAGATCCGTGGCGACGGGATCGCCCATGCGTACCAGCCGCAGCGCGGCGATGGCCTTGGCCTGGTCCTGCAATCCGATATGGGTGTACCGCATCGTCGTCTTGATATCAGAATGTCGCGCCAGCTCCTTGGCCTCCGGCAGCGACGCTCCGTTTCTCAGTAGCTCGGTGATGTAGGTGTGGCGACCAGAGGCGTGGAAATCGGCAATCCCGTCCTCGGTCTCGTAGGGAATTCCCGCCCGTTCGAGATCCTTTCTGACCATCACGTGCGTTTTGCGTTGCTCAATCCGTGGGAAAAGCTTCGCTCCAGGTTGAAGGCTTTTGAGCCAGTCGCTAAGCATCGCAGCCAACTCGGGGTGCAGTGGCAACACGTCCTCGCGACGATGCTTGGACGCAGTGGCTTTAACCGTCAGCGTCGGGGGTTCTGCATTAAGGTTGAAGCTCTTTGCGGTGAGACTTCCAAGCTCTCGTCTGCGTAGGCCCGTCAGGTATGCCATCAAGTAGATCCGGGCACGCTGTTCTCCCGAAAATCGCTGAATGCTAATTCCGCTTGACCGAGCGGATGCTATGAGTGAGGCAACTTCTTCGGCAGACAATGCACGACGCGCGTGACGAACATCCACCGCTTGGTTCAGCCGCGCGACGCCCAGCATTGGATTGGCCAGCAGGCGGCCCGTCGTTAAGCACCAATTGCAGAAAGTGCCGAATGCTTGCAGGTACTGATTGTAGGTTCGGTGTCCCGTGCTCTTCGCTTTGGAGCGGGTACGGAGGTATTTTTGCACCGCCTCAGCGTCGATATCAGCCAACATCTTGATGCCACAGCCATCGACGATCCGGCGTACCTGGCCCATCGTCAGCCGCACATACTGCCGCGAATTGTTCGATAAGCTTTGTTCGAACTCGTCAAGTTGCTCGGCAATTGGAATTGCACGATGGCTGTTTACTCGATCAAGGCTCGCGTCGACCAATCCGGTTCGACGCAGCCTTGCATCAGCTTCAAGCTTGGCTGCAAGCTCCTCGGTTAGCCCCTTGTCGGTAAATCCCTTTGCGGTGCGTCGCTTGTTTCGATGGTCGAGGTACTGAATCGAGTACGGCTCGCCCTTCTTCTTCGATCGCTTGAAAATGGAAGCCATATAGGTGAAACCTTTTACTCCGAGGTGCTGCGCGACCAGGATTCTAGATCCGGACATCCCGCTTCGATCCACGCGTTGATTTCCTCTAATCGCCACCGTGGACTTCGTCCAACGTGGATCGGTCGCGGCAATTTTGCGCCGCTCAGAAGTCTCCAAAGTGTGCGTTTCGACACTTTTAGGATCGTAGCAAGATCATCAGGGGAGATCAGCAGCGAGGCCTGCGGGACGTCATTGTGGGGTGGCGCTGGGCGAATCATGGGGTGGGCTCCGAAGGGGGGGACTTATCGGGGCCATCCGTAGCCTCAAGACCGGACGTCGAGTCAGCGTCGGCATCCCACGGATCAAACCGAAGTGGTGAGGCGGGACGCTGTGATGTTTTACGCCGAGAAGTAGATTTCACCGGGCGTGGGCCGGCGAATTTCAGTTCCTCGGAAGGTGTCCAGGGACGCAGGAGTTGGCAGCGCCAGTCGCGGGGAACAAAGTCTGGAACGCTGGCATCCGGAACAATGAAATCTCGGCCAAAGACTTGTTCGCCTGGAATGGTTGCTGTGTAGCAGCCGCGCGAGCGAACGATGTAGTAGCCGCTCAGGCCGTCTTCAGTTGTGCAAGTCGGCGTGGACATCAGCTCGGAGGACAGTACGGCTTTGCGGACGGCCTCTTGGTGGGATTCGCTCCGGCTTCGGCCTTGAGGCGAGGTGCTGACGCTGGTGGAGACCTGGTCGATCAGCTGGTCACCGAAAAGCGACGACGCCCAGTCTGCCGTCACCGGACATTCCAAGCGACCGATGAACCTGTTTGCCATTAGCCCAAGGAGCTCGTCGGTCTGGTAGGTGCCGTACATTTGCTGGTCGCGGAGGCCAGAAATGCTCTGAAAGGCGATGGCGACGCAGGCCCCTTTGGAGCGGCCCTTTTTCATCAGAGATATAAGCCCGTCTTGCTTGCCCGCCTCTGCGAGTTCATCCCAGATGAACCAGGATCGTCGCTTGAATGAGTCTGGCAGGTTCAGCGTCAGGTCGCAGGCACGTTTAGACATGCAGCGATTGATTGAATCGATGGCCGTGCGACTCGATTCAGAGTTCCCTAGCACCAGGATCATGTCGCTGGTCGTCCACTCCTCGATGGACACTTGCTCCGTCGCCTGTTCCCACGACGCAGCGATAGGTTCTAGTGGAAGGAGCTTGGTGGCTATGGTGGACATGATGTTTGCGACCAAGCGGGGATCATAAAAGTACCGGGCAAGAATCGTCTTCGTTTCAGGGTGCCTCCTAAGTACCCTGCGAAGCAGTTTCGGAGTCGACACAGCGCGCAGCACGTCGGCGAGCTTCCAGTCTACGTTGGAGAGAATGAAGCTCAGCATCACGCCGTAGAGCAAATGGCGGGCAGCGTCTGCGAAGAAGGGCTGACTCTCGTGAACGCGAGGAATCAAAGTGAAGGCGATCTCAATGGCTACGCGAGGCTCGCGGACGTCGCGGGACATGTCCCAGGCCACGCCGCGCTTGTCCCAAGGATTCGTTGTGACGATCTTGGCATTCGGAGCAATGGCACGGAGTAAAGGGAGAATGTTTTGCTTGGCGTCGTAGACCAAGGCTCGAACGTCGCGATTGCCCCCGATCGAACCAAGAACTGACTTCATGAGTAAGAGGAGCAGCAGGCTCTTTCCGCTACCTGGTGCTCCAACCAAGAGAAACCCACCAGTCGCCTCGCGCTCATCCAACTCACCGTTGCCGAAAATGATCTTCGAGCCTGTATTCGTAGTGGTGGTCTGTGCTGCACCGTTCGCGGATCGATGAAAGAATCGCATGAGAGTCCTCAGTTTCGTGCATTCAAGGGTTACTGGGAGGACGAGTGGAGTTGTTCGGCGTCCAGACGCTGCGGCCGTTGGGCCGCGTATGAAACGGGGCGCGACGATCAAGTTCGCGTCCCCTCAAGAGCGATGCCTCACTCTTTCTACGCCGGACGAAGAATGCCGCTGCAACGGACGTGACGACGGCGACGGCGAGAATGGGTAATGCTCCGGCTTGATAGAGCACAAAGTAAAACCAGCACGCGCCCATGAGAAAAACGACCCCAGTCAACGCCAGCCGTGCTAGCCAGAGGCAGGCAACCAGCGGAAAGAGAATCGCGTAGCCGAGTTTTGCGACTGGTCGGACGCTTTCGGGATATGCATCCCAATCGGGTGGCTCGATCATCCAATCCGGTGTCTTTTTGGGTGGTTGATTCATCGTTCAATCTCCAACTTTGGGCTTCGCTTTCGTTCAATTGGTTTGACGATGTCCTCGGCCATAAGCTTTCGCTTAGACTGCGAAATGGCCTTGGCAATTCCGGCTAGCTCTGGTCCTGCGTGGCTCTCGTCGACGTAGAGACGAGTTATCTCGCGAGCGCGGGTTGCCTGGACGTAGGTCATTTCCTGTTCGGTCATCGCGCCGCCTAGCAGCAAATATGCGTTCGCGACGGTTCGACCCTGCATCTTGTGCGTGGTGGCGGCATAGGCCAGTCCCACAGCTTCCGGCTTCAGGCTGCGCAAGGGCACTGTGACGATTGGCTGCATTCGCTTTCCATTGCGACCAATCTGAACCCACTTGTCGAGACGGACGGTGATGCGCTTCGTGAGTGTGTTGATTTTCAAGACGGTTCCTTGATGTCCATTTTCGATTCCGGCCGCTCGGTAAGAGTTATGAAAGAGAATCCTGTCTCCCCGGTAGAGATATCCGTCAGCGACCTTCACTCCTGATGAGGTATCCACCTGACTGAGCTGTTGGCGGATCTGCTGGCACCGAAGATTAAGTGCGTGAGCTTCACGGCGAGTTGAGGTCAAGATTAAGTGTTCGTTTGGAGAAACGGCCCCTCCCGCTTTTGACCAGTCCTCGACAAGCCGGTTCATGGTGTCGACTTTGTTCTTGCCAAGAGTCAGTCGATCGTGCTCGGCATAGAGCTTGAGGGCTGCTTGCCCTTCGCCATCGCGGATCAGAGTGACCGCCTTTTTGTCGACGTCATGACGCTGGCGGCGGTTTTGCGATAGCGTAGGGCCGTTGGTGATTTTGGTAATCCGTCCAAAGGGGCCGCCGGCGCCGATAGGAGAAAGTTGATGCGTGTCGCCGACTAGAATTACCGTGGCCCCGGATTTTCGCGCATGGTGCAACAGTCGCGCTAAAGTCTTTGTGTCAAGCATGCCAGCTTCGTCGAGGATGAGGACGGTTTTGCGGCCAAACTTGAGCTTGGTCGGGAGATAGGTCCTTTTACCGCGTGCGGCGCGGATGAGCTGTCTAACGTCGTGGCGAAGCCGGTCGGTGATCCGCTTCAGGAGCGGCTTATCCAGGTGGTAGAGATAACTGGCGATGGTACGACTTTTGATGTTTGCCTGAGTTGCCAGCTCTTCCTTGGCAATTCCACTCAGCGCGCCGCCGAGGACCTCATAGCCCTCGCGCTCCAGCCCACTACGCACTGCGTCTAAAACGAAGGTCTTTCCCGAACCAGCGACTCCCGAGAGTGTGCGAATTCGAGCTTTATCACTGAGCAGCAAACGGATCGCTTCCTTCTGTTCTGCTGTGGCATGAGGCTTGCCGTCAATCAGCCGTTGGATACTGCGGTCGCTTACTCGAACGCCAGTCGATTCATGGAGATGCTGGGCATCAGCCAGCAGCTTCTTCTCCAGGTTTCGCATCGTGCGTGAAGTAAAGTGTGTATCACCATCTTTCTCCGCAAGCCGTACAATCTCAGGTGAACATGTGAGGTCTCGGTTAATCCGGTGAATGATCTCAATGCCATCGAGGCCAGTATGGCAAAGCCGTTCGCAAACACGTTGAATCAACTGCTGACGAGTGAAGGAGGCACTAGACGCAGTAAGATCAACTATCGATTTTCGAAATGCGTCCCGATATTGATCCGGCTGTTTTCGGACGGAGCGCTCAAGCATGGCCGCAACCTGCTTCGGTCCGAAGCCATGCTTTCGTCCTTCTTCCTCCCATTTGGCATAAAGCTGGTCACGGGGCGGCGTTTGTCTCTTCGCTTGACGAGTCTTGACTTGGGCGGCTGCTTTGGCGTTGGCCGATGCCAATCCTGACAGTGACTTGTCGCCGGCTAAGAACTGCTCAATTTCGTCGTGGCGAGTCGACCATAGGCGGCGTAGTGACTCGGGAATGCCATGTAGCTCCACCCAGCCTCGCGGTTGCTTGTCCTCGTCGAGGACCGGGCGAAGTTCGAGGTTGAGGCGCTTGTTGAGTTCCGCGCTCAGCAGGCAACGAAAAATTGGCCCTAAGGTACGCGTCCATTCAAAGAGCATTCGAGTGTTGACTGCCGACCAGCGGCCATCTTCACCTTGAGCTAGATTGGCGATGAGGCAGTGGCGATGACGGTGCGGCTCGTGTTCAGTGGCCCTGCTCGTTTCATGGTCAAACATGGCCACAACCAGTTTTGATTTGCATTGGATGATGCCGCCGAGCCCACGGCGGCAGAGTGGTAGGTGATCCTCAATACCGTCGAAGAGTAACTTGGCGGCCGCATCGAATGACTCGTCGACACTGGCTCGAATGGTTTCTCCTCCTACGGCGCGGACAATCGTCAGGTCTTGCCAAAGTGTCAGATTGAGGTCCACTCCTGGGCAACGCTCACGGCGTTGGAGCTTTTTGTCCGACGGTTCATCACTGGACGGACCGGCGTCCTCAGGCGATCCTGTATCATTCCTGGGACGGCGTTTTCTCATGAGCGGCCGTTTACTGCTGGGGTCGCATCCGCTCAGCACTGCTACTAATGAGTCGAACGTTGGCGCCCCACGTAGGCCCAAAATCTTGGCCCCTTGGCCATACCACTGTCCTGGTGAGTCGCCCCCTTCGCTGTAGTAGTTAGTTACCTGGGCCGACGTGAAATAGCGGGCTGCATCAGCAGCCCCACCCAATGCTCGAATCGTGGCCACCATTTCGCCTACCCCCCCCTCTCCCACCAACGATCGCGGAAAATGACGACGGCGGACGGAAACGGAGCGGCGGAAGTGGCGCTGCTGAAACGAAGGCGCTTGCGCAGAAAGCGCACCTCCTCCTTAGTGGCATATTCCTGGCACCAAGCCGTATCGGTCCGTGCTGGAACAAGGCATACGACGGTCGCTCCAGCCAAGGACGACTCGAACGCCTTCTTCATCCAACGGCCAATCTCCCTGCCGTAAGGCGGATTCATCCAACAGATCGCGTTCCACTCCTGTCGCAACCCGTCCACCTCAGGCGTGAAGTACATTGAGCATTTGGCATTGGACGGCAGTGCGCAGACATCGAGGGTAAAATGGAACTCGGCATCAAGACGATCGAAAAACCATTGTGGAGTTTCCCAATTCGGCGACTTGCTGCTGTACATTCCACGATTGAGTGGCATGACGAGACTCCGGCATGTCTGGATCTATCGAGTGATGTTTGTTTGAACGACGGCTTTGGCATCGTCGGCGGAAAGGTTACCCGTCAGGGTAAGGATTGCGTACAGGGATCGTGCTTGGTTCAGGGAAAACGCTTCCTGGCGGGACAGGATGCGGGCGACAGCTTGCTCGATATCGGAGAGCCGTTCGTTAAGCGACTCGTGCTCCGTCGCGTACAGATTGGCCTGCACCACTCCCCTCACCCACTCCCCGCGCGAGACACCGAAGCGAGAACGTGATTGATCGAGGAGTCGCAGCAGATCTTCGTCCGCGCGAAAGCTGACGGTCTCAGTTCGTTTGCGAGGCATGATGGAATGTCTACGCTTTGTAGACGTGTTTTACTTCAATCGGGTCAATGACTTGGAGTTCTTCTACCTGCATGGCGTGGGCACCTTGTGCAATGGTGCGTCTCAAAAGTCAAGCAAGTGTTTTTTTCAGTGTAGTGGGATGAATGATGTTCGGTGTTTAGGAAAGTGCCCCGTGACTTAGTCCCGTCACGGGGGGAATTGAAGCAGGGACTCAATCTTCGTCGGGCAGCCTGATCGGAATGAATTGCCTCCCGCCAACGCCCGGCGCAGTAATGGCGCGAAGCAACGCGCGCTTACCTTCAGCTTCGTCGTCATGCAGGATCGTAATAACCTGCTCTCCGTGATCGCCTGGCCCAGTATCGGCCCGAAGCACGAACGATTTAGGTCCAAGGTCGTCGTTCTGAACAAGAACGGTGAACTTGATCGTGGTCGTTCCCGGAGCTGATTGGCGAGCCGCATGCGCGAGCATGGAGAGGACATCCCAAGCTCGGCCCTTTACGTCCTGCCATGGGCAGGCCGCCGGCTCCGCAATGCATTGCTCAAAGACCGAGCGGGTAACAGCGACCTCGACGTGAATGCCGGCCTCTCGTGTTAGCTCTGGACAGAGTCGAACAAGCACGCCGTCATTGATTGCTTCTTCTCGGGTGTACTCATGAATTGTTTCCATGTTTAGTTCCTCCTTGTCTGTTTTGATAAAGGCCGTCCAAAGCCGCCGGAGCCCCCAACGAGAAGGGGCGCAGGCGGCCGGGCGACCAATGGACTTAAAACGCGTCCCGCCCTTCTGCGGCAAGCAGGTGCTCGCGCCCCGTCACAAACTTCTGGGCCAGTCGCACGGCCTCGGCCAGTAGGGCCAGGTCCCCAAGGCCTGAGAAGCTCGTGGAGTCCTTCCACGTTTCGCCATCCTTGTACCGGCGAGCAATCTGCGTGTTGAACCAGGTGCGTCCGTTGTCGCTCTGGTTCTCCCAAATCGACAAGTGGATATGCCCCACGTTGATTGAGTACGCCGGCGTGTTTCCAGCTCGATCATTTGTTCCCATTTTTATTCTCCTTCGTAAAACAGTGGCCGCGTTGTGCTGCCACGAACAGCACGATCGTGCCACGGTGCGGGCGGTAAGTCTTTGTGCTGGATCTTCTAAATCGTGAAGGCTGTGAGTTCACTTGGCCTGTGGACACCATGGACAGTGCCGAAGCTTCCGATAAAACATGTGCCTTGTGTCATTGCGGCAACTGATTAGTTCACGCTCAAACTCGGAAAGTAGTGTGATCCATTCATGCGGCGGGGTGCGCTGCTGCGGATTCTTATGCCCATTCACGAACGTGCGAGTGAAGGTCTTGCGAATGGCATCCGAAACAGTGTCCATTGGTATCGCTCCTGGGAGCGGCTGTGATGCAGGAGCTGATCGCAGGTTGAGAAGTCGATGGATTGGAGACCGGCTTGCATGCGGATAGAGCCCCATCGATATCCGACCACAAATGTCCGGCGGGAATGCGCCGAACAGCTGTTTGTTCAAGACTCCATCAAACGGATGTGTGCCGAGCAGCAGGCAGCGAAAGATCAGAACGGCCAGGCTAAAGCTGACGTGACTTGCATCGGCAAAGCGAGGCGTACGAGCACTAACCAGCGCCTCTGGTGGCGCCACATCGGGTGTAATGGCATTGCACGGAAACGCCCCTTCTGAAGTGCGAAGCTGGAATGAAGCCGCGTCGATGAGTGTTACCCACGCGTCTGAGCAAACGCGCACGTTCGTGGCGGACAGATCGACGGGGAGGATGTCCTTCTGGACCAGCCAGGTAACTACCTTTGCAAGATTCAATGCTGCTCGCACGAACTCCCGATAGTTCCATTTCGGGAAGAGCCTTGATCGAAGCGGCGTGAACAATTCTTCTAGTGACAACGTGTTCCGGCAGTAGTAGCTCGTGAACCCTTTGACTTCTCCGTTCATACTTAGTAGCTGGTCGGGGAACGCGACAGCTGGCCGTGTCCACCCCAGTGGCGTCGGAGCGATTCGACGGAGCACCACAAGCTTACGTGCGTACGCCTTCGGCTCGCGGATGATGAGAATTGCTCGACCATCGCGCACGTGAAAGTCAGACTCTCCACCGCTGTCCTGCGGCGGCTCATCAATGCACAGCTTTTTGCCCGATGGATACAGGATATACGTCGGCATGAGTCATGCTCTCCTAACTGCGACTGCCAAGGCGCAGTCGTCATCCGTGTGTCTACGGAGAGACTCCGACCCCAGTAGAGAGTGGACTGCATTGGTTGCGTCCCGGTGCGATCGCGACGCGATGCCGATAAGTGGTTCGACGAAGGGACGAAACGGCACAGTGCAAACCGAGTCCTTGTCGGAACGCGGAGTTCGTTCGAGTGCCAAATGCTCTAGGCCATCGGACATCGCGATCACTGCGGTGATGCGATCTCGAATCACTACAGAGCGGACATTATTTCGCCAGTCGGCATCCGTGAGGAAAAACGTCTCGTTCGCGAAGATCCCATGATGCGGCTCGGTGAGAACACGGGTAAGGCCTTTGGCGTTGCGGATGATCGTCGCACCGTCGCCTACGTGGACCGCAGCGACCTGAGTTGGTGTTGCAACCAGGGCAATCAATGTGGAGGCGAACTCGGTCTGATCAATTCCTCGACGAGCCGCGAGCATTGCAAGCTGACTAGCAGACGCGTCGAGCGACCCTAGCAGGTACTCAATCAGGTGATTTCGCCCCAGCGACGAAACGACACTGGGAATCAGCTCTGACATCACTGCCTTGCACGCCAACCTTGCACCGAGCCTAGCGTGCTTCGCTGATCCTGCTCCATCGGCGAGCACAATTCTGAGCACAGGGCCGTTAACACGGGCGAGTACTGCGTCCTGGCACGGCGTCTCTGACACAGTGTGCGAGGATCCACATACTGCCTGTGCCGTGCAGTACCACAACGGATTCAGTGACAGCGGTTTCATTGGTAGCTCAACGTCCGTTTGTTATCGACCACTCGTGGCTGAGACGGAGATGAATTTGACGAGCCGCTTCCAGTCTGCAACCGATTGAACCAGTACTGGAGCCGTTGGAAAGCCAATGCCGCTGAGTGAAGCCAGCGATTCAGAGTCCCCGGCGGCGACGATGAGAGTGAGCATTGGCCGAGAGGGATTCGCTACTGTGCGAAGTCGCTCTAGCGAGGCGGCGAGGGCCGCCTCTTCGCCATTTGCCAGGCCATCGCTCATAATCGCGAGCACCGGTCGGTTCGAGGTCCGCCCCTGCTGATTCTGCTCCCACAGGAATTTCTCCAACGAGTCAAGTGACGACTCGATTGCCTCACCAAGGTGCGTACGGCCTGCGGGCTGAATTAACGGAGGTTCCCACTGAGACGCTGGCATATAGTCGCTCTGCGATACTGACTCGTTGAACAGGTTCAACCCGATGTAAGTGTTGCTGCCGCCAAACGCATCGCTGCTCAGGCATGTTTTCAAATGGCCAAGGCCAATCTGGGCGAGATCTGCCTTGCTGACCTCGCCTTGATGCGGTGACACATTCATGGATCCGGAACGGTCGAGCGTGAAGTTGATAACGCTGATCTTGCTGTTGTTGGTGTTGAACTCGATATCGTTGGTGTTGTGACGTGGAAACATCTGTTCGTCCTTTGAGCTTGAGTAATGGTTGGGGACGGTAAGTTATCGTTGGGAGCGATAGGGACCGAAGGGCGTCCCGAGCTTTCCGCAGTGCTTGACCAACAGCGGCTCGGTCGCGTCGTCGGCCATTAGGATGAGCATGCCAGGGTGGATTGCCGACTCCGCAGGACCGTCAGCGCGCTTCGGGAAGCGAACCAATTGTCGCATCAACACCAGTGGATAGTCGGCCACCTTGGTAAACCAAGTCGCAGTCGGTTGCAGTGGCATAAGTAGAATCGCGGTCACTAGTTCCCCTTCGCTATGGCGAATGACGGTTGCGTCGAGGCACAATTCCACGCAATCCAGTGTGGCTTGAACGATCACTTGCTGAGCGGAGCGGTCCGGAATACCGATAACGACGTCCGGGACGGCATCCTCGGGTGGGAAAGCTGCAAGAATGTCCGACAACTGGAGCGAGTCGTCGCGCAGAATGGATGTTCGTGGGCGTGGCGGCGTATTTCCCCGGAGCAACCGCTGCGCCGATCTGATTGTCAACTCGGCCAGTGCGGCAGGAGAAGCTTCCGGTCCATGTTTCGCGTCAAGCAGAGCCCGTAACTCGGCCTTCCGCTCGGCCAACAGGATATATGTTTGCGCGGTCCGGGCAGTTAGACCGCTTACGATGGAAAAGTTGTCTTTTAGCCACGCTAGCCAGGTTCCTGGTCGCACTTGCAGTCGAGCAGCAAGCAGCGATTCTCCTGCATCAATCGCGTGTTGAAATGCCTCAGACTGTGCTCGTAGGCAAGCACGATGAGACTCGATGATGCGCTCCCGGAGTTCGAGCAAGCTGCCGCTCTCGTGGATTGTGTCAGAGGCAACTAGATCCAGTGGAGCGTGATGGTGAGGTGCAATGTTGCAGTCGGAAGCGCTGGGTGTCCGGCGATTCACTCGCATCGATAGATTCCTTCGTTCAGTGCTTGGAGGCTTCGCCGTGCACTCACGGCCCGATAGCTGGTGGTTGTGGGGGAGCTTGGCATCGGCTGGCGGCCGTTGTCAGCAATCTGCCCCACTGCTCTATCCGTAAAGGACGTAGCGCTGCGCAAAAAAAAATAACGTGCCGTGGAAACGACAAAGGAAGGCACCTCTTATGCCTAGGGCCATGATGCTCCGGCCCTGGTAAAATGAACTCCGTCCCATTCGATGCCCGCCGCGAAAAGCAGAGGCAAATATTTTCAGGAAAGGCGCGACCCTGAACGGCCGGCGTGCGTACTATCCTGCGTCAGACAGCGACTTTGCAGAATTTCGCATCGACTCAGCTTGTCAATCAGTTTATTTGGAGGCAGTTATGGCGAAGAAAGACGTGCCGGAACAACAGGCGTTATCCTCCGATGACTTGCTTGACCAGCGGATCGTCAGGATTTGCGAGTATTTTTTCGAACACTGCAGGGCCATCGCAGCAAAGCGCCTCGGGAAAAAATTTCAGCGACGAACGTCCCCGGATTCGGTTGTGCGATCGGCCCAGGCAAGCCTAATCCGAGATGCCAGATTAGGACGGCTAACTGATCGTACTGACTTGGAACTTGTACAGGCCTTGTTTAGGAAGGTTCGAGACAAGTCGATTGACGCTTATCGACAGCACATGGCCGAATGCCGAAGTGTCGACAAGGAGGTGCACAACACAACTGTAGTGCACCCCTCTCGCGAAAGTGATCCATCGGAGATTGCTATCGCACGCGAGATGGCCGAACAGGTCATGCAGGACTACTCCCACGACGACAACGCAATCCGACGTGACGCATGTCTGGCGTGGTTCATGTCGATGGATGGCGCTGAAAGCATCCGCACATCCTTGCTAGCCGTGTACGGATCAGCCACTCCGAGTGTCCGGACAGTTGGTTTATACATAAAGCATGCCAAAGCCCGATTCATCGAACTGCTTGGCGATTCGAAGGCCGGATGACTCGTGTTCGTCCGCCGAGAGAGGCGATCATGGAGTGGGACGAGATCACAAGTGCGTCAGAGCTGGACTTACTGATCAAGTATGTCGAGCAGTACGAGGTTGACTTAAGACAAGGAGTGGACCCAAGTCCTCTGCTTGAGAGCTGGCCAAATCCAAGAACCCTGCCGGCACTGATGATCGAATTGCTTCTCGTAGAAGCAGACATGCGCCATTGGAACATGGAATGGTTCCAGCAAAAGCTTGAGATCGCGAGTCAGGATGCTATTGAATTTGCGCAGCGATTCTGCCAGAGGTTTTGTGACGAGGCTCTCAAGTCTCGCTCCGCTCCAACTTGGGACGAGATTGGCCCCTGCGCACAGAAGGTGGGCATCAGCAGTGTGCGGTGTGGCGGCGAGGCGTACGGGCTGGGCGACGTAATCTTGGACAAATACACCCTGGTGGAGAGGATTGGCGCCGGGCAATTTGGCGCCGTGTTCCGCGCTCGGACACATGACGGGCAACCGGACGTTGCAATAAAGATCCCGTTGCGTGATAGTAATGGGTCCATCGCGCGTACTTCCTGTTTGATCGCTCGTGAGGCAGAGGCCATAAGTGCCATGGCCGGTGCGGGGGTGCCTGCCTTTTTAGCATTAGCTCCAAACGAGCCAGCGCCGGCACTTGTGATGGAGCTGATTCGTGGCGAGTCGCTGCGAACAATTCTTAATCAAGGGCGCGTACATCCCTACTGGGCAGCGCGCTGGACGGCGACGCTTGCTCGCGTGGCGGAGCGGGCACACCGAAATGGTTGGCTTCACCGTGACATCAAACCAGAGAACATTGTAATTACGGCCGACGGAGCCCCGATCCTCCTTGATTATGGCTTCGCACTGGATGAGGCGTCGCAGTTCTCAGCAAATGTCGACCATGGATTCTCGGCTCCCTATGTTGCGCCTGAGGTGCTTGGCGCGTCCCCATCTTCACTTGACGGTCGGGTAGACGTGTGGGCATTAGGGGCGGTGCTGTACGAGATGTTGAGCGGTCAACGCTATCGGCCGGTGACGAACGTTGAGGAAGCCATGGCGGCAAGTATGGCGTCACTAGAAAGCGCTCCGTTCGTCCAGCTTGCGGAGTTCGTTCCACAATCGATTATCGTGGCGTGCATCCATAGTTTGGCACCGGATCCTAACCGACGATATGCGACTGCCCTGGAGTTCGCCATAGCACTGGAATCGGCGATTGCGAGTGTTGAGGATGATACCCCAGCGATCGAAGGCAGGGAGTCCAATCGAACACTCGCTGCTTGGCGGCTAGGCGTCACGCTTGGAAGATCACACCGCGAGCTACTGAAAGTTCTCGCCCTAGCAGATGCGATTCCTGCCATTAGTGGTCGGGATGAGGCGTCACAGAAGCGTCGGGAAGATCTGTTACGCGCTGCGGCTTTGAAAAGCGCACATTTTGCAGCGGTCCTTTCCGACGCAAATGGCTTGGCCGCAACATTAGGGCTTGAGCAGACATTCGGTCCGGCAATTGCAAAGATGCTCAGCGTATCTCCGGGCACGCTGACGTGGCGCGAACGCTTGGAGATTTCGGTGAGTAGGTTGCGGCGCCGCCTCTCGCGCTGGCTTTCAGCTGGCCGTGGCAAGATCGATGAATACGGGTTTGGCCCATACGAATCTACTGTCGAATCCGCAATGGAGACGCTACATATCGACGAGGTGCTAGCGATTGCGAATAGGGCGCGGCACGGCAGGTCCACTGTAGCAGCGCAAAATGTCGGTTACTTTGAAAAGGCACGGCTCTTTCAATTGTGTGTCGCGGATCTTTATCAGGCTGTGTACGAGCAACTAAAGGGGCAGAAGGCATCGGACGCGGAGTGGCTCCGGCTTGGGTTCGTCGTCACCGTCGCCCCTGACATCGCCAAATTCGACGAGTCACTTGAGGAGATCGCCAGTAATATCGGTTGCCCTCATGAATACTACGAGCGGCTGTTCAGTTCGATGGCCACTTCTGCAAGTAGTCAGGAGATCGAGCTCGAAAGTGCTCGGTCGACTAAGCTTATTGAACGTTACCTGGCGAGCGGGACGAAAGTGTGACGCAGACTTGTGGCCCTGCGTCTGGCCATGCGTTGTACATCCGCAGTTACACGCTCCGGATGATTCTACTCAACTCCTTCGCTAGAACCTCATTCTGCTGCCGGTGCGCGAGCCACTGGTCGTAGAACTCGGTGGGTAGGTCCAGTTCAAGAACGGGGACGCTGTCCTTGCGACCGGCCGGAGAAACGCAGTGGAACGAAGGCACATGATAATCCATGACCACCTCGCTCCACGAGCGATCTTCGTGTTCGTACCAACCCACGAGTCCCGCCCGGCACCAGAGACTTAAGGGGTGTCCGTCGGGCACTTCAATGAGCAGGTGATATGTGTGGTGGAACCTGCCGTCCAATGCGTCGAGGACCGAGTCAGCGCTCGCCAATCGAAACAATACCGCTCGCATTGCTCAACCTCCAACAAAACCCAGTATCAGGACGACACGTGCCGTCCTCATTTAGGTTCTGGTGGAACTTGCTGGTCGAGCGAGTATGGCACAGAGCCGAGCGATAAGCTAACACTGAAAAGTGCGACCGTCGAATTTGAAAGGCGACGCGTTCATGCTTCTGGATAGTGTTTCCGAAGCCACTCCCTTATGGCGGTTTCGATAATCCCTTGCCGTGTGTCCGGTGTCGCCTTCTTGAGCTTCTGACGGAGAGCCGCTTCACTGAGCCGTTGGTTGGTATCGCGGCGGAGCCTGGTGGTGACGTTTTCCAGTGGGGACTCGGCAGCTGTCGAGGGTCGGGACGCCACATTCTTAGAGCGAGCGTAATTGATTACCGTATTGGACTTGCGCATTCTGGCGATGGTGGGTAATGTCCGCGTTTATGGACGTGGATCAAGTTCAGAACGAGTGCCCCGGGTGTGCCGAGCTGCGGGGAGAAGTCGATACGCTGCGCGAGCAGGTCGCCAGGCTCTCGGCCGCGCTGGAGGAAGCGCTGCGCCGCGGCAAGCGACAAGCGGCGCCATTTTCGAAGGGCCCGCCGTTGGAAGAGCCCAAGCCGCCGGGCCGTCGCTCGGGCAAGCGTCACGGTCCGCACGCGCATCGCAGCGTACCACCGCGAATCGACGAGACGTATGACGCGCCGCTGCCGCCGAACTGCCCGCACTGCGCCAGTTCGCAACTCGGCGAGACGCACGTCGCGGTGCAGTACCAGACCGAGATTCCGCGGAGGGTGATCTATCGCCAGTTCAACGTGCATGTCGGCGCCTGCCACGACTGCGGCCGCCCGGTCGCAGGCCGTCACGCCTTGCAGACCAGTTCGGCCCGCGGCGCCGCGGCCAGTCAACTTGGTCCCCAGGTGCATGCCCTGCTGGCGGTCCTCAACAAAGAGTTGGGCCTGTCGCACGGCAAGAGCGTGAAGCTGCTCGGGACACTGTTTCCTGAGCTGCGTCTGGCCCGGGCGACCAGCGTGCGTTCGATGTTGCGGACATCGCAGCGTTGCGCTTTGGCCTACGAACAATTGCGCAGGGACGTGCGCGGCGCGGCGGAGGTCGCGCCCGACGAGACGGGCTGGCGCGTCGGCGGCCGCCTGGCCTGGCTGCACGCCTTTGTCAGTCAGCGTGCGACGTGTTATGTGATCGATCGCACGCGGAGCCACGAACCGGCCGAACAACTGCTGGGGCTGGACTGGTCGGGGACGCTGGTGCACGACGGCTGGAGCGTGTACGACCGCTTTACACGGGCGCTTCATCAGCAATGCCTGCGGCACTTGCAGCGGCGTTGCCAGGAACTGCTGGAAACAGCCGTGCGTGGCGCCGTGCGCTTGCCGCGCGCCGTATTGGCGATCGTCGATCGCGCGTTCGCGCTGCGTCGCGCATGGCGCGGCCATCGCCTTAGCGGCGACGAACTGGCCGAGCGGGGCCTGGACCTGGCAGCCGAACTGGAACAGTTGGCCGACGGGCGCTTCACCTGCGAACCGAATCGCCGGCTGGCCCAGCATATCTTGAATCACGCCATGCACTGGTTCTGGTTCCTGATCGATCCGACGATTCAAGCCACCAATCATTGGGCCGAGCGGGCCATCCGGCCGGCGGTGGTCAATCGAAAGGTCTGGGGCGGCTGCCGCACTTGGCCAGGTGCCCAGGCGCAAAGTATCCTGATGTCGGTCATTCGCACCTGTCAGCAACGCGCCATCGAGCCCTTCGACTTCCTCCGCGACACGCTCGGCAAAACCCAACCGCACGTCATCCCCGCTTGAGACGGTAATCAATTACGAGCGAGCCAGGCCTTGGTTGGCACTTGCGACGGGCGGGGCATCGTTCGCGGGCTTTGGCGGGGCCGCTGGCCGCGTCTTCGATTCCTTCCGTTCGCGAACGACCTGCAAGATTCCGCCCACGTCGCTGGCGATATCGTCGCGGAGACTTACGAGGTCTTCGGCAAAGCTCTTGGTGTCATCCATTGGCTGCCTCCTTGATCGGTGCTGCCGCAAATCCAGGCAGCTTTGCACTGAGCAGTTCAACGAACAGCGACTCGATGTCCTTGGCTGCCTCGCTGGCCTCGCGCGACGACAGGCGATGCACCGCCGAATCGCAAGCATCGCGAAAGGCGTTCAGCCGCCGAATCTCGCTCCTGGTGACCGGAACATCGAGGGCCGACAATTCGGATCGCAGTTTGCGGGCCTGCACGTCCCCCTTGGCCGTAAAGGTGAGGACGATCTTGGCGTCCGGTTTGTGTCCCCCACTCATTTCACGAGCGAGCCGCACGAATTTCAGCGCGTCTTTGACGGCACGAATATCTGGCTTCGACGGCTGAAGCGGCACGATCGCCAGGTCGGCTAGCATCGTGATCGCGTGCGAGGCCTCGGTGCCGCTGCCCGGACTATCGGCCACGATCACGTCGTGGCTTCGCAGTAGCTTCGCCCTGGCGGCGCGAATGCTCTCGACATCGGTTGCCACCGCAACAGTCACCTTGGGCTCCGCCCCTTTCACCCAGCGGGCGGCCGTCTGCTGCTCGTCGGTATCGAGCAACGCGACGCGAACACCTCGGTCGTGAAGCCACAAGACAAGGTGCGCGGCGAGCGTCGATTTCCCGACGCCCCCCTTGGTGTTGGTCAGCACAATCAGCATCGATCCGACCCTAAGCCACCTCTGCCTGACCTGGCAAGCCATGAAATGCAGACCAACTCGGCATGCTGGCCAAGCTTGCCTGGCTGGCCCGGCCAGTACCGGTTTTCCAATCGGTGCTCGGGCAGAAGCCCATGATGTGCTTGAGACAGCCCGCGTATGGGGCCAAGGATTGCCCAGGCGAGGCGTTTAAGAGGGGGCCGCTACCGCGGGTGCGGCGTACCGTCCGGGGACACTCCAGGAGCTTTTCGGAGAGCGTCGTCGGATCGATGCGAAGCAGTGCTTCGCATGAGGAGGTCCGGTCGGCGACCTGATTTCGGATCCCAAGGTCGAGGTCCGGCGGATCGCCCTTGTCTGCGGTTTATGTCTTGTCTCGATCGTGCGGGGCGCGATAGCGTCGGCTTTAAGTCGTTTGAAGCAACGCCGCGACGATCGCTGTCGTGGGGCGTCACTCGGCATACCGTGAAACGACGCACTGAATCGGGTGAATCGAATCACGAACTACCGTGAAACGACGCACGAAGGGGACGGCGCTTGGGGTGAAATGACCCACGGAATTCGTCCGAAAGGCCAGTCCCCTCGCGGTGTTGGGAGGACGTAACTGTATTGATCAAGAACTTATGAAACGATCAACTCCAGCAGTTGTTCCTGATTTGGATTTGTTGGAACCTCCGCACGATTCAGCGCATCGAACTCTGAATGACGGTCGAGACGCCCTCAACCTGTGCGAATTTCCGCTGGCTGCGCTGAGCGGGCGTGTTCCCCAAAACCAGAAGACGCTCGTCTTCGAAGACACGCTCAAACGGCAAGGAAGCGAGACCCCTCGGCGGTTGATCGTGGCGGCCTCCGAAAAGTACGGCCTGCCCACGGCGATGGATGACGAAGTCATCCTCGGCCTGATTCAACTCTCTAAGCGCGATAACTTTCGCTCGCGGACCGTGCCATTCACCCGCTATGACCTAATTCGGTTGCTTGGCTGGCGAGACGAAGGCCGCAGCTATCGGCGCATCGAAGAATCGCTCCTCCGCTGGGTCTCGGTAACGCTCGTCTATGAGGGTGCCTGGTGGGACAAGGAGGAGGCGAGCCTGGTCAACGAAAGCTTCCACATTCTGGAGCGGGTGACTCTCTATGACCGCGAACGGCGGCAACGACGACGGGCGAAGGGAATCGGCACACAATCTTCGTTCACCTGGAACGAAGTCGTTTTCCGCAGCTTCCGAGCGGGCTATCTGAAGAAGCTCGATTTGGCGGTCTACCGCAGCCTCCGCAGCGCGGTCGCCAAGCGACTCTACCGGTTTCTGGACAAGCGACTGCATCATCGCAATCGCTGGGAGTTCGATCTCCGGCACCTCTGTTGCGACAAACTCGGCATGAGCCGCCGAGGACATACCGGCGAACTGAAGCGAAGTCTCCAGGTCGGCCTCGCCGAATTGGAACAACTTGGCATCGTCCAGCCTGCCGTCGCGGAGTCACGATTCATCAAACTGTCGGCGGGCGAATGGACGGTGATCGTAGAGGGCGGGAAAGGCACACGCCGCAAAGCCAGCTCAACGTCGGACCCGCTGACCGAATCGCTGGTCGAGCGTGGCGTGCACGCGGCGACCGCCAGGCAGTTGGCCCGGCAGCATTCGGCGGACGTCGTCAAGGATCGGATTGCGCTGCACGATTGGTTGCTCGGTCGAAAGGACAAACGGATCGCCCGCAGTCCAGCCGGCTTTCTCGTGGAGTCGATTCGAGGGGAGTTTCCGCTGCCGCTGGATTTCGAACGCCAAGCTCGTCGCCCGTCACCGAAGCATGCACCAAAGCAAGTTCATGTAGCGAGGCCAGTCGTCGATGACGCTTCGGCCGACGACGCAGGTCTGGACAAACTATGGTCAACGCTTGACGATGCGGCGCGGGCTGAGCACGAATCGCGAGCACTTGCGTCGGCCAGCAAGCTCAAGGTCGAGACATTCCGCCGCTTGCGCGACGAGGGAAGCTCGCTGTTCGATTCAATACGCCGAGAGATTCTCATGGCCCACCTCCGCCGCTGCGGTCTTCTGCCGCCGATTACCCGAACCCCGGCACAGGGAAGAGGGGAATAGGGATGGGGGGTTGGGGGAAGGGAGTTGGGGCCTCATCGTCCCTTCCCCCGAATGCGCGGCAGACGAAGCGCGTCACTTGCGTCTACGAATGGCCCATAACCAGTGCATGCGACGCATAGCGATCCAGAAGCGAAGTTCACGACGGGGCGCTAAGCGCGACTTGCCCTACTTCAAGCGGGGGCCGCTCTTGTCGCGCGGGGAGATGGCCTTCTATCGAGTGTTGCGGAAAGCAGTCGGGCGGCGCTTCCACATCGCGTTCAAGGTGCGGCTGGCAGATCTGGTTACCTGTTCAGAGCAGGCCTGGGCCGCAGGGTTCGGCCACATGATCGCCCGGCACCACATTGACTTCGTGCTCTGCGATTACCGCTCGATGGACGTGGTCGCGGCAATTGAGCTTGACGACCGGTCGCACCGTAAACCTTGCCGGCGGCGGCGGGATGCCTTTCTCGCCGAAACTCTTTTCGCTGCTAGCATTCCGCTGATTCGCATTTGTGCCGCTGCTTGGTATGATGCATCTCTGATCTGCGCTCTCGTCCGCGACGCCGTTGAAGAGATGAGAGTTGGTGCGCAGGGGAGATAATTCGTACGCCAAATGCTGCCTCTGTACCTTAGCGCTTCATCTATACGGAGCGAAGGTGCTTCTCCACGAGTTGACAATGCTCCGGATTGTTGGCCCCCAGAGCCCTGCACAAGTCGAAGAAGAGCTACGACTAATTGTCGCTGCGCCGGGAGAACATTTGCAGCTGCCAGTTCGTCCGCGCGAGTGGTGGTTAGGCGGAGAACTCGGACTAACGCAGTTAGCCGTTACCTGGTCACGACTGACTGAAGACAGTGTTCTCGTGACGCACATCGCACCAGAAGAGCAGCCTGCGGATCAGTTGCGCGCCATGGCGAGGCGGGTTTTCGGCTTTACTGCGCTACTCATGGCACACGAGATCGTCGATCGAAGCGAGGACGGTTCTCGGAGCCTGCGAAAAGACGCCTATGAACAATGTCGCCAAGTCGTCGAGATGATGTTTCGGCCAATTCGAGACTTCGCTCTAGGAGCGAAGGTGTTCTTAATCTGCGTGGACCATAGCACGCGATCGGCCATTCCATGGCTATACACGCCAGCCGGTGCCGTTGGTGATCGCATTGCATTCATTACGCTAACGCGCGAGCTAATTACTAAAACTACGACGCCCCCTGACTATTCGATTCCTGCCAGTGCAATCCCAAAGCTCGGCACGATTATTCATGAGCTGTTTAAGAACACTGACGAGTGGGCAAAAAGGGACTTAAATAACGTTCCGTGGCGTCGGTCAGTTCGCGGACTGTCAGTCGAACGTCATTCTTGGGCTCAAGAGCAGTTGGCTGCGATCGAAGCATATAACCCGGCATTGACATCATACTTCGCAGCACGTCGGCGGAGCTCATCGGATTCACGTTTGCGATTTGTCGAGCTCACCGTGTTCGATGCCGGCATTGGTTTGGCACGCCGCTGGCTAGGCACGAAGTGGTCTCGCGAGTTGACGGTTGAGGATGAGTATAGTGCCTGTATCGCTTGCTTGACTAAACACAACACATCGTCGCCGAAACAGGAGAAAGGACTTGGTTTGGCAGAAGTGATGAAATCGCTCAATGACCTAGATGGCTTCCTAAAAATCCGTACTGGAAGAATGTCGCTTTACCGCGATTTCCTGAACGCGCCGTTGCGATCGGACGACGATGTCGTGCTCGGCGACTTTGCAAGCGCGTCGACCGTCCTAACGGAGTTGTCGGATGTGTATGGAACCCATTACCAGATTCTGATTCCTCTACCGTAGTCCACAGGAAAGCATGTACGGGTACTTTACGTTTGAAGTGAGGCCCGAAACTGCACCGAGTCGGTGGTTGGTGATTTTCTGCGCAACTTCTGAACCGGAACTCGAAGCCATTGATGCAGTGATTCGAAGACATGGAGAAACGTCAGTATCTCCTGATCGAATAATCCTTATAGGCTTAGAGTCGGAGCGATCCCAGCTCGAAGCGATCGCACTGAGTACTCAATTGACGGACTTGCTTCCAGTGCATACACGCAATGTAGGTCCACCTGCAATTGCTGTCGCTACGATACCACGCACCGGGCTAGCAGACGACCACGTAATTGCCGGTATCCCATGGAGTCAGATCCGATTTGCTGGCCTAGTGTCGATTTTTAAGTCGCGAAACGCATTGCTCGTCGCCCCTGCTACACACCATTTTGCTAAGCCATCGACTCGTCATTGTGATCGATTTATTCGGGCGGCAAATGCACTGGCGGATGGTGCGGAAATCACATTCATTGCGAGTTGCTCTCTTCCATTTGTCCCGGATACGGTGCGGCATTTCTATTGTGACACCGGTGGAATAAGCGTTGTGGCTTTCGCCATTGATTCCCTCCGACGACGTTTTGACCACGATGCGAGCGCTGCCACGGTCAATTCATTTGAATCGTATGAGGGGCTAAAGAAGTTTGTTTTTCGCGAGAGCGAGCACTCTGTCGTGCTAGTGTCGGCATCTACCTCCGGAGGATTAGAGGAAGAGATCTGTCGGCGCGAACAGCGGTTTCGCCCAGGACAGATTGTTACCCTATTTAGCCTCGGTGTCGGGCAACGCGATTCCAATGTGCTCTTAAATCTTGAGGAGGACAGGACGTTCCGAGACTCCCTTGGCGACTTCGTCTCCTACGAGCACGCTGAATGTCCGCTTTGTTCACAGGGTTCGATTGCAGTGCCGATGATGGGGGACCAGTTCCTGCCAGTACGATCGGATACCAAATCTATATTAATCCTCCGCAGTGACGCACCGACGTGGCTCGCGCGCTTTTTGGCTGCAACGATGGGGAACGGCTGGTTGCGTGCTTACTATCGAAGTGCCAACACCATGCATGCCGCTAGTAACGTGTTTGTTGATTTGGAGAGCGCTCTCACACGAGATGACCGCGAGAACGTACTGATGCAGCGTATTGAGCGACTTATGCTACAAGTTGTGCCTGCTGCAACGCGACTGATTGTTCATCTGGACGATCCAGCATCGTCGATTCTCGCGCGAAGGGTTAGGGCGACACTTTCGGAGGACGCAGATTGTGAAGTGTGTGCGGCCAAGAATGCGGAGCAGGCGACCGCGCATGATCAAGGCTCGACTTTGGTGTTGGCTGCCGCTGTGGCTAGTGGTCAGTCACTACTTGCGGTGTCGCAGTCGCTCAGGAATCTACAAACGAATGGAGCGATCAGTTATGCCGTAGCGTTGAGTCGGATGGCAACTACGGCCGACCAGGAAAAGCTTGAACGGGATTTGCGCATGGGAGAATTGGCCGCAGACTATGGTTTCGGAGTTGCCGAGCGGATTCATCTGCCCTTAGTCGGGCGCAATGCGGGCTGTTCGTGGAGTGACGAATTAAATAGCTTGCAGGAATGGGCGGGTGTTGCCGATGGCAGGTTACGCGTGCTATTGGAGGAGAGAATAGACATTCTCCGTCGATCGCAAAGCGATACAGAACGCGGCTTGTCCGATCGGCTATTTTGGCCGCATGTAGGCGAGCAAGAAATGCGTCTTCGAAATGGATTTGTCTTTTTGCCTCGCGATACCCGTGCGGAGCAAATGTCACAAGGTGACGTATTCTTTGCCATCGTGTGCGTCTTGCACTATCTGCGTTGTGGGAACGGTGCCAAGAGTCCATTGCGGCAGACGGAATACGAACGGCGAGTCCTATCCCCCCTCTGCTTCGACCGATTCAACGACGGAGTGGTTCAGGCTGCGATTCTCCGTGCTGCGATTCCGCCGGAGTTGGATTACTCTGCTTCGCCGGAGGAAAGCCAGCGTATGACGTCGATTATTCGATCGATTCTGGAGGCGGCACAGACTCAAAAAGGGGAGGCGTCTCGCGAGTTCTTGTTAGCCATGGTACTCGGGCGACTTGTACTGTCTAGAGGCGATACACAGTTACTGCATGATGAGTTTGGTCAATCTATCGATCCCGTTTCTGCGGAAATGTGGCGGCATATCCACAGTAGGTACTTGAGTTGAATCGACTGGCGACGCTGTAGTATTGTGGCGTCGCAGGATGCGGATAGGTCCTGCGGTCGTCAGCTTCGCATGGATGTTTGCAAGGCTTACGTTCTCCAGACACGGGGCGCGCCCGGCAAACCTGGTTACCCGCCAGGCTAAGGGATGACGAGACTTACCACCTCGTCGACGTGTGCCCATGCTCGTAGAGCCGGATGCGATGAGAGTCGCTTGTCCGGCTCGATGGAGGCTCGACCAAGTAACCCCATCCGCTTCGCCGCTCCCTTTGTAACGGAGCCGAAGTTCTCGATGGTTCAATCTGGTCGTTCTATCCAATGGTGATCGCCCCGGAAGGCGGGCGACACGGAAAATCCTCGAAGTGAGTTCTCTTCGAGGCTGTCTCAGTTCAAAGCGGGTGATCGTGTGGACTCGCAACTGCCTGCATCGTGCGCGGAATAATCCGCCACGAAGCGAGCAACCTTGCGACTGCGCATGAAAATCCCGTCCAGGGGGATGACGGGCCACGCATGACGTGGTTCCTTCAACCTGGCTGGCGTAGGGAGCTCTCTTGTCGGCAACGACAGGGGACCGGGGTGCGACATACCTCGGCGACCCGGCAAAAAACCGGGCGGCGAATAGCTCAACTACGAAAGGCCCATCAGAAGGGCTTGCCAGTGAGTTTGCGAGGAGACGGGTAGCCGAATCGGGAATCTTGTTCGTCGATGGGTAACCGGTAGCTTCTGTGTTCGAGCCGGAGAAAGTGCGCTGCCTGCGGGCGGCGTAGCGACTTTGGCCGAGGGGGACCTCGGCACATGCGACCAACAAGTGGGTTTTGACCCTGACCGACGTGACCTCGTGAGCGAAGGCTGAGACTAACGTGGGAAGCACTGCGGCTGCCGGTTGGTAGCCGGTGCCTGGCAATGTCAGCCAGGTGCTTGAAAGGCCGTAGTGTGGGAGTGTGCTGCAAGTAGAGAGAGGCCGGGAGGCCGCGAGCAACGCTGCAAGGCAGTGGCGGGCTCGTTCGCGTTCGGGGCTGGGCGCCTCGGATGGGTGCGACGACGAAAGCAGCGACGAGCTTTGTTTGTCTGGTTGGGCGTGCCAGGGGGACACGGGTGTCCCTCTGGCCCTGGGTAAGGTGGCTTCTCGCACCAAAGGAGCGTTCGCGGGGACGCGAGCAGTCCTTTGGCGGCGAAAAGACGACGGACAGTGCGGGTGTATTTGGAACACCGGCAGGTCCGTCAAGAGGTTCGAAGAGCGGTCCACCCATGAATTGGGCGGGCGTTTGCTGAGAATACAGCACCGCGCGCCAGGTAAGCGGTGGACCGCTTTACGAGGGCGAAAGCTCTGCTTCAAGGACCGACAGGTCCAGGTCGGGTTCGCGAGGTTTTTGCCTGGGGTTGTTGCCTAGGGATTTTCCGAAGGATAGGAACCGATCGAAGCAAGGGATTTCGTGTGAAGGTGGGCTTTTTCGGGGAGTTGGCCCAGTCCAAGAAACAACTCCCCCCACCTCGTCCATAACAGGGACGTGGAGATCGAACAACGCATTGTGGCGACAACCGTCGAGGGCTTCGTCCAGCAGTTGGTGAGCTACATCACGCGTGGCTATCGCTACTACGTGACGGGGGAAGTGCCCCTGGGGAAGGATGCCGCAACCATCGACGAAAAGCTGATCGCGCGCTACGGCATCGACGCCAAGAAGTGGACCCGGGCGCGGCGCAAATCCCAGGGCCTCGCAAACCTCCGTTACCTGCGGCATGGCCGGTTCTTTGTCATCCTGGCCACCCCCGGCAACTCAGAGTTCTTCCGTGAAGAGCGCAACGTCATTCGCGACATCCGCGAAATCCCCATCAAGTTCGCCGGCTACTCGGTCAGCCTACGTCCCGGCGGCCGGCGACGCGACGGCAGCGCCGATCCGAAGCTGCGTGCCCATGTGCGAATCGAGACGGCACGCTACCGGGAACTCAAGAGCTACTTCGTCGGCATCGCCACCCATCGGCGCGCCGAAACCCTGGCGGCAGAGTTGTGGCGGGTCCCATTCGAGCCGTATGCCCCAGTCCGCCGGCAACTGCTCAATATCCTGCGCGCCGTCAACCAAACCCGCAAGCTGGCCGGATTTGAGCGTTTGCCCTACAGCGTGCTGCGATACAAGCGTCGGATTGTGCGGCCGTTTGGAGAGCCTCCGCCCACCAAATCGTTGGCGGCCTGACACTGAGCACGCTAATCGCTTCGCGCGGCCGCAAAGCATTGAATCGTAATTTGTTCAATAGGGGTGGAATTGCCACCGGCACCATCGGTGGCTCGTGCCAGCATCAATTCCTTCAATCTGTCGGTGAGCTTGTTGCGAACGGCTTCAAATCGTCGCGTCAGCAGGTCTCTTTTCGAGTCCCTGAGTCGAATGTAAAGCGGGTCGGTTGCTCGTGGGGCTGGCAGGTTCTGGCCGGCAATCTTTAGGGCGCCGGCAAACGGCACTTTATGTCGCTTCAGTCGCTCATAGGCCTGTTCCGAGAAGTCGAGAGGCATTTGCTCATCAAAAAGGTCGCGATTGGATGCCATTGCCAGCTCGGTGTAAGCCGCATCAGCAAGTAGCTGGCGAATCTCCTCGGTTAGGGATGACACGCGTGACTTCTTGCGATCCTCTGTGGCTTTCGCTTCCCGAACCTGGCGTTGGCGAAGTGCGCCAGAGAAGCGCTCCTGCAATAACGCAAGCTCTGAATCAGATGATTTCACCAGCTGCTCGTTCATCGTATCGCTCAGTTTCGCAAGATTGGGCACGGACGCCTGATCGCTCAGGCTGTAGTAACCGTTCGCCTTCCATGCTCCACTTGCCGTACAGCGGGCCAGCATGCCATCGGCTCTACCATCGGTCGGCAACTCCACCACGTCGAGCAAATCAGCCAGCAACTCTTCGCCATATGACAACAATGCGAGCGTGCTCGGATGCTCGTCGAATAGACGCGGATCGAATGTGACTTCCCGCCATTTTCCATGCCAGTCTAGTAAGTGCGCCCCGGCCAACTTCGGATGGGGCTTAAGTCTCCGACCCAACGCTTGTGATTCGCAAATCGCACGTTCAAGCTCGCGCAGTGTAACCGGCGGAGGCTCTTCGATGTCAGGCTCGGCCGCCGCCGCCGCGTATTCATCGAGCTTCAGCGACGAGACCTCGGCCGAACGAACTTGGCGGTTGATTTCCTCGATGGCCTTGGCGATTAGTTCGCCGCGTTGTTTGTCATTGGCCATTGCCGCCGCCTCGATAATCCTAGCGACTTGGCTCAAAATAGGCTGTAACTCCCCGACAACACTTTCAAACGATGCGATACGGTCGTCGAGGCGCTGGTATACGGTGGCCTCGACAGTTCCGTCGTAGAAGTAGTTCCGAATCCAGACCCGATCGTACACCTGGCCGATACGGTCAATGCGGCCAATTCGCTGCTCAACCCGCATCGGGTTCCAGGGCATCTCGTAGTTGATCAGCACGCCGCACGTTTGCAGGTTCAGTCCTTCCGACGCAGATTCCGTACAGAGCAATATCTTGATTTCGCGACTTTCACGGAAGGCGGTTTTGATGTTCTCTTTGCTCGTGCCGACCCATGCCGAGCCATTCCACAATTCGCCGCCGCGGCCGCTGTAGCAGGCGACTTGGTTGCCGTACACCTGCCGCAGATTCTCGCGAAGGTAATCCATCGTATCGGTGTATTGCGTGAAGACAATTACCGAATCACGACGCTTGAGCACTTCGCTCAGGTCCGCAGTAAGCTGCTGGAACTTGCTGTCGGTGCCTAGCGCCCGCAGGTCGCCGAGAAAGTCCTGCAAGTATTCGATTTCGCCAATGAATAACGGGGGGACTTGCTCGGTTTGAGCCTTCTGGTCATCGAATGGGAGCAATTCGCTGACGTCTTCGTCTAGGTCGTCCTGTTCGACGTCTTCATCGGTCAGCCAGGCCTGCTGCGTCGTCCCTTTTAGGTACGCTAGCCGCCGCTCCAAGCTTTGCTCGATTGCGTAGAAGCTGCTGGTCAACCGTCGACGGTACACCGTCATGATGAAGCCCAGTCCCTTCCGCTCAGCTTCGTATTTCTGATAGTGGTCCTGAATGTACTCCTCGATGCGATGATAAAGCTCGGCTTCCTCCGGCTTCATCTCGATCCATTCGGGCTTTGGATCTCGATACGGGATCTTGTCTTTCAGCAAGCCTCGCTTGTGGTATTCCCGTAGTAACGTGCGTGTGTTGCGGAATACGTGTCGTCGCAACGGCGTATGGCGCACGGCGAGATCACGAAGAAATCCCTGGGCGGTGGCGGAGAGTTGCTTGATCACCGACTCCGCATTTGCCGACGTGTGGATCCGGCGAACTTGATCCCAAGTTACCGGGCCGAGCTGCTTCTCAGCGAATCGACTGAACTGCTCATCCCACTGGCCGCCGGTCGCAAAGTAGTCGTCAAGCATCGCGAGCACGAAGGGCCAATCCACATCTTCAAACGGTCGTCGCAATTCCTCGAAGTAGCGGAGGAAATTGCTTTCGACGCCCCAGCGTCCGCCCATGCCGAGCAATTTCAGCAAATCGAAGACTTCACGGGGGTCGATCTGCATCGGTGTTGCGGTGAGCAAGAGCAGGCCGCGTGTTTTGTCGCACAAGCCCGGTCGGTGCTCTGGGCCGCGCAGCAACTCAAGCAAGCGATTTGGACGGAAGAGGTCCGTGTTCTGAAAATCCTTGCGTCGAGCATGGTGGGCTTCGTCCACCACGACCAGATCCCAATCGTCCGCCGCGAGCAGTTGTTGCTGTCGTTCGCGACGCTTAGCCAGATGGCTCGATGCGAGGATAATCGGGCGGCTGTTCCAAGGATTGTCGCTATCGACGCTGGGAAGCTCGCGCTTGAATACATCGTAGAAGGTGCCGCCGTCGTATCGCGGCACATTCAGCACGAATTTCTCGTACAGTTCCTCTTGCCACTGAACCAACACGCTTTTGGGCACGAGGATCAGCACGCGTTTGGCGACGCCAGATAACACAAGCTGCCGGATTGCCAGGCCCGCCTCAATCGTCTTCCCAAGCCCCACTTCATCGCAGAGCATAAATCGCTCTGGAAACCGCTTGACGATCGTATCCGAGACTCGCGATTGATGCGGCCAAGGTTGCACCGTGCAAGTTTCCAGGCCCAGCCGGTTTGCATTCAGTAGATACGGCACGTCGCGGAGGAATTGAAAGATAATTCGCTCACGCTGTTCAGCGTCAACCTTCGGATCTTCCGGTGGCGGCGTCTGCTCTTCGGGCTCATTGACGCCAAACTCCTCCTTTGGCGGTCTATCCGGTCGATACTTCAGCAGCTTCTGCTTTGCGGCGTCCGGAATAGGGATCGCGATCCATCCCTGTTCGCGAGCCTCCCATAACTTGTCGAACTTCACACGCACGTTGCCGACATAGGCTGGAGTATCCCAGGTATTGAAGACCGAGAACGACTCATAGTTGTCTTCTAAAGCCGTGGCCGATTCATTGACGCTACCAGAGAAGGCGACCTGGTTTCCGTCGGAATCGGTGAACACACCCTCCTTGGGATGGTAGTAGCAGTCAGTCTTCGTCGCCGGCAGCGGACGGCCACGCGCATCGGTGGGAAGTACGACCTTAATCTCTAACTGCCCAGTACCGACGAGCCAAGCCAAGGATTTCAGCCGATTCTCGACGAAATCCGACTCGGGCAACACCAATCGCGTGATGAGTCGCTTTTCGACCTGTCCGGCCAGCGTCTCATGACCTTGGCGGATTGCTTCAACATCGGCCTCTGAGAGATCGGCTCCGCACAGGAGCCGCATCTTGCCGCCGTTCAGAATCAGCCGCGTCACTCCAGCCGCGGCGACGGCGAGCATCGTGCTGGAGAAGTAGCCTGCGGCCCGGTCGTAGCGGATGCTGGCCGCCATCGCGGGAATGAAGAACTCCCGGAGCCGATCGTTGCTCGGCCCGTAGGAGATATTCAAGTTGAGGTCGCGAAGGTTTGCCATTGAGTTCACACGGCTGACGCAATGGAGACTCCAAAACAGTCCTCGAATTTGGCGTTGAAGTGCCTTCTGATTGCATCCGTCGGCGATGCCGTTTTCAACTTGCCAAGATACCTTTTGAAGAATGTCTCCACGTCGTCGAACAGCTTCCAAGGTTCGATGACGATGACGGGACAGTCTCCGCCTGCTGTGCCGATCGAGCCGTATTTCGCAAGGCTCTTCTTTCTTATGCTGAATCGTCGCGTCGAAAGCCCAGAGATTACGCCACACAATGGGGCGTGTGCGGAATGGAGTAGGCCACAGCGATAGATGTAATACAGGGCGTCAGCGACACTGCTGAGCCTGCGGGTCTTGATAGCTCCTGCGGCATCCAATTCGTATGTGCAGTTGTGGGAGTCAACCTTCGGGAATTCAATCGGCGGTGAAATTGGCCGCTTGTAGTTCGGAAGTTGTTTTTCGACAAACTTGGTAAATAGGGTCCGATTCGAAGTGACCTTCCCGGCGTGGAACTGGCAAAGGCAGTCTACAAGAAGGCAACTTATCGACATCGCCGCAAACGCTCCGTGCTGACCTGGCTGCTGACGCAAAAGTCGCACTGGAGCGAGATACCATTGGTCGATTCGCTTCTCGAAAGCATTGAGAATATCTGCAATCGATGTCCAAGTGATGTCGGAGTATTTCAATCCGGCAGCGAAGAGTCGATTTTTTTGGACTGGCTCGTACAGCATGGGAGCTATTCCTCGACTTCTTCCTCTTCCGAATCCTCGTCCGTTTCTTCCTCCTCGTCCTCTTCGTCGGCTGCGAAGCCCATTTGTAGTTGGGGGTCGAGCTTGGGCGGCTCTTCTTCTTTGGGGGCCGGTAGGTCGTCCCAGAAAAGAACTCGCATCGCGTCGAGCGTGGTCATTTCGGGGCGAAGGAACTTGCCGTCCTTGCCGCGTGTGGTGGGGATGGCTTCCAACATCGCTTGAGCCAGTGCCTTGATGCGGCTGTCGTTTCGCAGGCCCTGGCGGTCGACGAAGACCTGGCAGGCTTTGGAGCCTTCTTCGTCGTAGATCATCATCGCCGTGTGCAGGGCGTCGATGAGATGCGGAAACGACTCCGCGTCCTCGTCGACCATGTTTTTCTTGCGGCGGTCGGCCGGCTTGCAAAGCACGACGGTTCCCGACTTCTTGGAGACTAGCTTCTTGTCCTTGATGACGTTCTTCTCCAGGTCGAGCCCCAAGGCGAGGGCCAGCTTGCGGGCTTCGTCGGCGGGGAATTCCTGAGCACGGAAGGCGTCCCACGCCATGAGATACCAGTCGGTGACGGGGTCGAACTCAACTGACCGGCCGAGCAGCAGGCCTTGCTTTCGCAAGTTGATGACTTCTTCACGGGCAAGGTCGAGTGCCTCGCCTGGCTTGAGTGGCAGTGGATCGCCAGTCTTCGCGTCCGTTTCACTGGTGAGGACCGGCCAGTTCTCGGAAATGATAGACAACACGGGACCAAAAGTGCTGATGTAAAGGTCGACGCCTCGAATGCCTTGCTTCTCGAATTCCTCGGCCTTTTGACGGGCCACCTTGCGGACTTTGCCCTTGAGGTCGTCCCACCAAACGGGCTCTGACGACTTTTCTCGCTTACGGCACACAAGCATGATCGTACTGGCAGCCGAATTCTTCTTCGCCTGATGAAGGCTGACTTCACTCTCCGTGTGAATCGGCCATGACGAGTCGATTTGAAATCCTGCCCTAACCAATCCGCTTCCGAGCGTGTCCCAAGCCTCGATTTGCTTATGCGTAAACATGACAGTCAAGACGCCATCGTCAGCCAACACTCGATGCATTTCTGCAAAGCATGCCGCCATCTTGTTTTCGTAATCGCGAATGGCAAGTTCTTTGGCCTTGCGCCCCATGTCCTTGAAACGAGCGACGTTCATGATCGCTTCGTCATCTTCGTTGGCGAGTTCCGTTTCAAACAGTGATGGAAACGTCCCTCCCATTGTGCGTTTCATCCAAACGTAAAAATAATTCGAGCACTCTGCATAGTTCACGTTGTCGTAGTATGGAGGGTCAACAGTGATACAACGGACGCTCTTTGCTTCAAGCTCCGGAATGTCTTGAGCGACTCCGGTGCGGAAGACTAGACGCTCAAGCGGGGGCGTCCCTTTTTCGCCAAAAAGGGATGCTGGAGGAGGCAGCATCAGGCGAGTTATCTTCTGGTAAGCATCTTCGATTTGAAACACGACCCACGGGACTAAATTGGAACTGCCGTCGATCTCACCAAAACTCCATCGCATGCTAAGGTCATGTCGTGCAAATGCACTTGCGATCTTTTGTCGCGATGTATCCCAGCACGCTTGCTTCGAGTTGTATGACGCGGCAATATCGAGCGCGAGCGAGAAATACAGGCGCAATGCCGTGGCTCGCTCGCTTCCAAGAGTTTTCGATGCCGACTCGATAACCTCGTCGAGGGCCTCTTTCATCGCGATAAGCGTCAAAAGCTGTCGCGGAAGATATGTATCACTCCAGCGATGCATCCCATAAATCTCACATGCCCAATCTGCTCGCCCTTCTTTGCGAGGCTCATTGGGAATCAGGTTGGCCCGTTCCCAGTCCGGTCGACGCCGCTTCACTTCATCAACGCTCAATTGGAAGCACTTTGCATCTTCGGTGGTCGGTGAGCGGAATAAGAACTCGCCGGAAGTCTTCAAGCCGACTGCAATGAGTTGTTCGCCCATCCGTCCAGCTTGGGCTTCTGCTTTGATGTAGTCGCCGTCGATTGTATCGCCAGTCCAGGGGCTTCTTCCTGTTCCGCGTTTTATAGTCCCAACGTCTGGCTTGAGCTTTGCACACTGTGCCTTGCCCTTTGCGATTTCAAATCGACACGTAGCGTCATCCTCATCGGCGATTACCTTGATAGCCACGGGCTCACCAGTTTTTCTCAGCCACCAATGAGGCGATAGTGGCACGACCTTTCCTGTTGTGGGGCAAGCAACTGTACGAGCCCACATGAAGCACGCGCCCACCGAAGTTTCCGGCACTGTCGGAAAGAATGGCCGCAATCGTTCTTGAACCAGCTCGCCCCATGCTTTTCCGTAGGTGCGAATGTCGGATACCAAGGAGGAACCAAACCTTGCCGGGTAATCCAAAGTTCCTCTAAGGATTACCGAGGCGACGGGGTTCAACTCATTCGCGAAAACGGAAAGCCCGTATCGCAATGCTTCAAAGGGGATGCTGCCGCCGCCAGACATTGGATCGCAGAATGTGATCTGACGAGTGCCCCATACCCATTCCAACATGTCATACAATTCTTCCAATTGCTCTGCATTGCAATTGACGGTGTAAGCACGAGGTCCAGGATAGGGATTCGGAATTGGCTTCCCTTGTAACTTTGCCCACTCAAGCAACTTTCTAGCCGATGCCACGTCGCCTTGAATCCCGATCAGCCTTAGAAACCATTCCTTGTAGCTCTCGAAGGTTGGAAACCGTTTCAGAAACTTCTCAGGCCACGGCTGCTCGCTCTCGTCTTCTCCTGTCGGGTAGGCCGGAAGCAGACTTGCCAGAATCGCCGCCCGGCTCACGGTCAGCGGCCGGCGTGCCCACCACACGTGCAGAAAATACAGCGGCGGCAACGCCGACGAAGCTCCCCGCTCACGCATGCACTCCGCCCCGATTTGATCGATCGGCAGCCACTGTTTAATGAGCACGCGGGGTCTGGACATAATGTGTTGGCCGATGAGGTCACGGAGTTGGTACGACAGAAAAGTTTTGGGGCTGCAAGAGGTGGTAGAGCTTGGCTTCTCTTTGAAGCAACCCCGTGACAGCCACGGTCAATCCATCGCGATGAGCGTCGCACGCCTTCTTGTAATCGGCGGCGGTCAAGAGGACTTGTACTCGCGTCGCACTTCCGCCAATGTCAGCCCGCAGTACGACTGTTCCCTCGAAATCATCAAGCAACGAGGGGTCGGCTTTCAAATTGATGACACGACCTTCGATCCGCTTTCGCGAGACGGACGTGTCTTCCCGAAGTTTTCGTCCAGCCTCCTTCACAATTTCGAAGGCTGTCTGAGAGAAGCCAACAGTGCTTTCAATCGCGACAGGCAGAGTTGGGCGGCTGGGAGACCAGCTCATGCGGATTTTGAGCTGTGACTGGTCTCCCTCGGGCTGGATCGACGCAATGGCTTCGCAGAGATTCGCACTCACGCCGACGTCGACACCGCTAAGGATTTGATCGTAGTTCCCACTGTCGATTGCGCCGCGAATGTGACGCAGGCCGGTCATCAGCCGAACGGTCGATTGACGGGCGAAGGGTTCCGATGCGATAAACGCGGCGTCGTCCGGCTCCAGGAAGCTGCTCTGGCGATTGATTTGAGGCGGAACCGGAGCGACGATCTTAGCCACGAAACTTCCGCGTTCGGTCTGGCCAAGTTGACAGCTTTGCAAAAACTCAACGGCTTCTCGATACGCCTGGCGAGGGAAAAATGCGGCCGGCTGGCGGGCACTGCATGCGGACGCGAGCAGCAGCGAGCGTGCACCTTCGATTAGCCGAATACCCTCGTCGAGTGGCAACGTTCCGAGCGTCGCATCAGGTGCCGAGACTTGCAGTCGCAGCACGTCCGCAGGCGGCGACGATAAATCCGCCAAAATCTGCCACACATTACGCTGTTCGACGGCCGACAGCATCTGGACGATGTCGGCCATCCGCTCCAGATAATCGGCCAAGTCACGACGGCCAGGAATCCAGGCCTCCGCATCATGCTGTGAGGGAAACCGATAGACGTTGCCCTGGGCAGTCGAAGCGGAATCGTCGCGTTTCCAACCGTGACTCGACAAATAAAGCTGCACGTCTTCCGGACGGAGAGCGGCGAGTTGATCGGAAGGCAGTTGCACAGTGCTCATAGCGACTCCCTCCTGGAAACTTTCTCCATGAGTTTACGGAGTCCATCCACGGTAAATGGCTGTACTCGCGGTAAATGAACAGTGACTGACGTTTGGTTGCTGCTCGCTGGTTCTCCTAGGAGGGTTCTCCAGTAGGCACAGCGACGGGAAATCATCTGATCTTCCGTTTGCTCCAGCCACAAACCCTCGTCGTCCGGTAGATGCAGGACGACTAGGATACGTGGTACGAGCGTTTCTTCGCGGAGGTCGTTATAGTTCTTCAGCGGCAGAGCAAACGAAAGATGGTCTTCCTTCAACAAGGGCTGAGCAGTTGCCTTTAGCTGCACGTCAATCTTGGGCGAGCGAAGGACGGCCTTTTGATGCACGAGTCCCCGTGCTGCGATTTGCACGTCGATGCTGTCGTCATCAATCGAAATCAATTGACAAGCGTAGCCTGCTCGTGCCGAAACGGCATGAACATAAGCAATGCTGAGTTGCTGCTTCTGTTCATTGTCAGTCATTCCAGCCGTCGCCGTGCTCATCGTTTGGCCCTTGGAGCATCTATTCCTTCGCCAATAAAATCCGCATAGCTTTTTGCGACCGCCGGCCAAGATTGTGGTCGGTGGTCTTGCTGAACCAGTAGTAGGCTTCCTCGGAAGCCATTGCCTGCACACGTTCCGAAATGTCGGTCATGCGGGAAGACTTACGGAGCGGCTTCACGGCGAGCAGCAGCAGTCCAAGCCGGACTCCCGTTTCCTCATTGAATTGAAACGGCGTCTTGCGACTGCGAGACAGGTCCGAAGCCCGATAGCCTGATCGCTTGAGTGCCAAAAGCACCTGGTCCATGACGGCCCGCATGGGCGTGCCGTGAACACGGGCCACAAGTTGCCAGCCGTCGCCGGAGCCGTTGCGATGTTCGCCGCGAGCCGGTAAGCGAAATAAAGCCAGTCCGTAGTCGCCCGAGCGTTCGGGCTCGACGCGAAGCTCAAAGGGTTTACTGCTCATGCGGGTGCTCCTTCGCCAGCTTTTTCGGCGGCCGGCTGAGCATCGACGTAAACCTTGCCCATGCTCAGACTCTCCAGCACGTCGCGGATCGTCTGGAACTGGTCGCTCACGACGGCCAAGTTGCCCTCGAATTCGGCCCGGACAGTCATCTTCACGCTGGCGTTCGACGCTTCCTGGCTAAGCTGGTCCGTGATGCTCTTGATCCGCTTGTAGCGGTCCCAAGAGCCGATGAATTCGGCTTGGAACTTCTCGCCGCCCTCGAATTCGAGAATCAAACGCTGATCGAGTTGGAAGCCTGCTTTGCCCATCTGTGGAATGGCCAGGCCAAGCGAGCGCAAGTCGCGAGCGGCGTCTTTGCCCATTCCTTCGACGCGGATGAAGAGTCGCTTGAGCGATTGAATGCCGTGGTCGTGGCACTGATCGGACACGGCTTGGAATGCCTGGCTGGGAGTGCCCTCGCCTGACAGCCGCGTGGGTTTGCCGTTCTCCTTGCCGGAGTCGTCATCCTGGTCGCACGTGCAAGGCACATTGTTGCAAACGGGACAGACTTGGACTTCCTGCTCCGCTCCTTTGATCTTGATGCCGACTCGCTGGGATTCCTCAAGCGTGTACAGCGTAGCGTCTTCGCTGATCTCAACCATCGGCGAAGGGGATGGTTCGCCGTAGCCGTAGCCTTCGCTGGCCACGTAGTAAACCCATGCCCCTTTCTGCACGCCTTCGCGGATGGTTTTCTTGAGTTGGTTGATATCGAGGAGCATCTTCAGGCCGAGCCGCTTACAGAATTCGCGACGCAAGTCCTCGGTGCTCATGGACGCCGTGTTCGCTGGCCACGCCTTGGCCTTCACGTACTGGGCGTTGAGCGGCTTGTCGTCGGCCGTCAAAACCTTTTCCAGGTTCTTGAGTGCCTTGAGGATGACTTCGGCCTGGTCGTGTTGGACCTTGCCTTGTTCCTCGGCTTGAAGTGCTTGGTGAGCGAGGTTGCCATTCTTGCGGGGAGCGTCGGCGGACGGGTAATACAAGTGGCGGTAGCACTTGGTAATTGCGACTCGTAAATCAAGCTCGGCGGCCTCGCCCATCTGCTTCAGCTTCTCGGCCTGGGCTTTGTTGAATTCCTGCATTCGCTCCGGGTCGCCGGTGATGCGGCGGGTTGCCAGATACTGCTGAGCAACATCGACCATCCGGTCGACTTGATCCGCGTCGGCGACGAGAAACACAAGATTGTTCTTGTAGGTGCGATACTCTTCCATGCTTCCCTTGTGCTCGAAGAGCTTCAGCACAAGGTCGGGCGGCGTGCCGGCTTCGGTGGCCTTCACGGCGGCGGCATCGTAATGCAAGACGACAAGCTTTGGAGCCTGGGCGTCATCATCCACGTCGGCGGCTTCGGCCGGAAAATACTCCGGATGCAGCACGCCCTTCTTCCAGACTTTCTGGATTCGGTCGTCGAGTTCGCTCTTGGCTTTGATCTTGCCGACGAGGCCCATTTCGTCGTCGACGATCTTGCGAAGCGAAGGTTCCGTCTTGAAACGGTAGCGAAGCCCGTCGTAATCGAAGAACCAACAGCGGTCGATTAGCCGCTGAATCGCTTTATCGATAAGAGCAGGGTCGTCATCGGGCTGGAGGACTGCCAGCCGCAGATCGGCGGGGTCGGTGCCGCTTTGACCAGTCTGCACAAGACTGTGGAGAAACGTGGTTGCGGCAACACGCTGGGCATAGGGCGGCCGGCCGGCCTCGGTCCATTCCAAGTCGATTTCTTGAGCGTGCGACAGCGTGCCTTTCTTGGGACTGGCAATATCGGCTTCGATCACTTGCTTGAATTGGGGACGGTCAAGCCGACTCGTCAGGTCATTCGCGAGTTGTTCCTGCCCAAGATCCAAATGGTGTGGACAAATCAAGTAACAATCTCGCGGCTTTGTTCTCCAGAGTTCACGAACAGTTTGCGCGAGCAAGCGCAGAACGCCTCGCGTCTTTTGGAAATTCGGAATCGTCGAGGTCTTGCGATTGAGCGTGGTGAGCAGCTCAGGATGAAATGGATGGTCCTGTACGATTTCGGTTTGATACTCGGCTCGAACGGCACGCTGTGGAAGATCGACGCCTTGCTCAATGACTCGCGAGTAGTACGTGGTCCAAGCCTTCGCCGTTTCTTCGGCGGCTTTGCGATCCACGTTCTGGAATAGACGGTGGGTGACGATCGCGCTAATTTCATCCTCGGCCGTGGGCGTGAGGACGTGCTCTTGGCGGGCCGAAATGCTACGCGCCTCGGCAAGCTCCTCGCGCAGCTCATCTGATTCTGTGCCGAAAGCATCCGACGAATCAGCAAGCGTGTATACGAGGACGGTGCGTTTGCTCTCAGAAGCGAATTTGATGAGAGACATCAGGAACGCGACCGTCTGTTCGGCAACGCTTGTCTTACCGGCCTGAAACTGTGCACCTCGCGCGACCCGCAAGTAGTAGGCGATCTCATCAATCATCAGTAGAGCCGGATCATCGCCGATGAGCTTTTCCCAAGCCTGCGTGCCGGGAGCTGTGCGTTGTTCATCGCTCTTCCGGACCACTTCATAAGCGTCGCGAGCGCCCTTTGCTCCACCTGAGTGAAAGCCCAATTGCCACGCGAGTTCGCCCCACATGGTGTAGGTGCGTAGTCCGTCGTGGTCTACTCCGTCCGCGACTTCCATGTCAGGCCCCACGATGCCTGCAATCTTCTTGATTGGCGTCGCGGGTACTAACTCTGGCGAGACGAAGCGTTTGGCGATGCTAGCGTCGACAGTACCTCGACAGAGGTGGTAAAGCGCAATGAGGTTGTGCGTCTTACCACCGCCAAAGCTTGTCTCCAAGCGGATGACGGATGGACTGCTTGCGTTCGCGCCGGTCAGTCTGCCGAGCCCTTCGCGAAGCAGGGACTTGAGCCCGCCGGTCGGGAAGGTGTTCGAAAAGAAAGTGGCCGCGTCGCCGTAGACTTCGTCGGCGCCACCTCGCAACACTCTGGTCAACGATGCTGCGAACTGTTGGTCGCGCAATTCACCGCTGAGCACCTCATCGCGCGGCACGCACGTGTCGAAGATTGTCCTCATATTTGCTGCCCGATCTTATCGCTGGGGGGTGGTTGGCTTCGAGCGCGAGGCCTCAAGGCGCTTTAGGAATTCTTCGAGGTCCTCTCGCTTGTAGAGTCGATAGCTATTTGCCGGGTGGCGGTACTCAGGGATTTTGCCTGCCGCTCCCCATTTTCGAATCGTGTTGGGTGCGACCCCCAGAACCAACGCTGCCTCATGGACCTTGATGAATCTGTCGCGGATGCTCATGGCGAGCCCTTCGTGTGGCCTGAAGCCCAGGTGCTAGCAGGATGCAAACTTTACCACACCTTCCACGGGTGGTTCAACCATCGGCTGTTAAATTGCGATCCGCTCGATTTCGTCGAGAGTCAGTTCATCTCTGGTCCGGTCGTAGAGCTTGGTCGTCCTGGGGGATTCGTGGGCGGCGATGGCCTGGGCGTTTTCGATGGTGCCGCCGTTTTCCAGGTAGGCCGTGATACCCGTCGCTCGGAACGAGTGGTTGCAAATCGAGGTGGGGAGCCCAATGGCCCGGCAGCGCCGCTTGACCATTCGCAGGGCATCATTGCGGGACATGGGACGGTTCGTGAGCCGGCCGTGACGATTAATTGTGCGGAAGAGGGGAGACCGCTTCTCACCAGCGATCTTGGCGGCGTGGATGTAGGCGTCGAGGTAGGCCTCGGCGTTGTGGTGCGTCGGGACTTCGTGGCGCTTGCCACCTTTTTCGTGAAGTCGCAGCCACCAACGCTTGCCTTCGGAGAAGTAGTCCTCGACACGCATCGAAATGGCGGCGGAGACTCGGGCGAAGCTGTAGACCATGACGCCAATCAATGCTCGGTCGCGAAGTCCTACAATCGTCGATAGGTCGATCGAGTCGAGAAGTTGGCGGGCTTGGTCGGCAGTGAGAACGGGCGTCTTGCCTCTCTTGACGACGTGCTTTGGACCACGTACCGAACTTGCCGGATTGGCAGGCACAATTTGTCCGACAACTAGCCAGTCGAAAAGCATCCGAACCGCCGCGAGGTGCTGCTTGACGGTGGGTGCCTCGTAGGCGGTGCCGAGGTCTTCGACATAACTGGCCACGACGACCGGCTGAATATCAGCGAGCTTTCGAACGCCACGTGACTCGGCCCAATCGAGGAAGTTCGCAACCGCCCGAGCATAGGCCTCGCGGGTGTTGCCATTTCGAATGTTGGCCACGAAGAACTCGACGAAGCGGCGAACACCATCGGGACCGGCTGCGGCAATTAACCTTGGAACAGTGATCGCGTCGGCGGTACTTTGACTTGGGAGAGTCGTCTTGGTCACCCGAAAACCATGCCCCGATCGACACCAGTCTGACAAGCCCAACAATGCCGCATAACGTCCTTTATGATGCGCAATTTCCAGAGTAGTGCGCAAGCCCTTTCAGCAAGCTAAATCACGATTTAGCGCGTAGTCACACGGTCTTTCGATCGCCAGTCAGTGCCGATGGGCCTGGCTACGCGTCAATCAACTTAGCCGGCTTTGACCGTGGAGCGACGAGCAAGTTCGATTTCCAGCAGTTGCCGAGTCAGTGCGGCATCAGTGGTATCGGTAGCTGCTGGGCTGGCATCTTTGATCGCGCTTTCGCGCGCATAGTCATTGAACAGCGCGGTTTTGCGGCCAACAAGTGCTCGCAAGCTCTCGTCAACCGTATCGCGAGCCAAGAATCGGTGCACGACGACTGGATTGCTTTGCCCCATGCGATGGACTCGCTTAATGGCTTGCCATTCAGAGGTTGGCTTGTACTGCGGTTCGAGCAATACGACGACCGACGCGCATTGGAGATTAATGCCGACGCCGCCTGCCGTGATCTGGCAGATGAGCGGAGCAAAGCCTTCGGATTGGAAGAAGCCATCAATGACCTGGTTGCGTTGGTGTGCCGGAACGCTGCCGTCGATACGGAAATGGGTTCCGAGCAGTTCGCCGACCAAGTCGAGACTACGCAAGAAGAATGAGAAGATTACGATCTTTCGGCCGTCGTCTCGATACTGGCTGATCAGCTCGTCCAGACGGGCGAGTTTGGCGCTGTTTACGACGTGACCGTTAGCTGCCTGCCGCATCGCCATGACATTGCGAGACTCGACAGCTCGCAAGTAATGCGAGCGATCGTGATCCTCCAATTCGACCCATTCATCAACTTCGATTGCTTCGGGTAATTCATGGAGTACGTCTTCTTGGTTGCGTCGCAGGTAGGCCGCGCTAACCATCTTTTCAAACCGCTTGGCTCCGAGCGCGGTACCAAATGAGTTTCCAGTTTCCGCAGCGAGTGTCCGCCCCAAGGTGTCATTGCACACGCCAATCAAGTTGACGAATTCACGCGGATGATTCTCAAGCGCGGTCCCTGTCATCAGGGCGAGACGGTCGCTGATCGATGTAAGCCGTTTGACATTGATGCTCCGTTGTGCCTGGGGATTCTTAATGTAGTGGGCTTCGTCGGCGACGAGGAAGTGTATGGGGGTGCGTGTCAGATCGTCGAGCGAACGTAGCGTCTCGTACGAGGTAAGTGCAATTCCGCCATCGCGTTGCCATTGCCGGAACGTGTTATCGCGTCCGTCGCCATGCACGAGCCGCAAAGGAATGTCTGTGCGATTGTTGATCTCTCGGGTCCAGTTGCCGACGATGCTGGCCGGACAGACGATGAGGAAATGACTAGCTTCTTCTGTATTTCTAAGGTGGGTGATGACGGCCAGTGCCTGGATGGTCTTGCCCAGTCCCATTTCGTCCCCCAGCACTGTGCGCTGCTGGTGGATCATGTATTTGGCGCCGAACTCTTGGTACCCGCGCAGATCGACCCTTAGTGAATCTAAGGAGAGGACCATTGCCTCAACTGCCTCGGCAATCTGGTCGGGCACCCCGCCATGTGGACCTCGGTGTGACATTTCGCCGTTCGTACCTATCTGTGGCTTTGCATCTAGGTAGCGGTCGAGGATGGCAAAATAGTCGGCATAACGGCTGCGGTAGTCGTCGACTACTGCCGAAATACTCGCCGGGGGATCAAGGCTTTCCAGTAGGGCTTGCGCGCGGATGCTGAGATCTTGGTATTGAGATGATTCGACTAGGCAGGACAGTCCATCGAAATCGGAATTCACTTGGCGTTGGGTGTTATCCCGATTCAGGATCCGGTTCCACCAGCCCCCGGCACGCTTGGTCTTGCGTAGTGGCTCGTTAAAGTCAGACACGGCCGATTGCAGTTCGGCCAGGATCCCAGGAGTTACATCGCGGCAGCGAATGCGCCGATAAGTGGCTCGCAAGACGGCGGCATGCTCCGGGCCAATTTCAGACGGCGGTGGAAGCTCTAGTCGCTGATTTTGAAGAATCGCTTGCAGTTGGCTGACCGCCTGCACGATCTGAACGGCCGAGGCCGGGCCGATGCCATGAATCTGCTGTAGTCGAGCGGAAGACACGCCACGCAGGTCAGCGATGGTGCAGAAGCCATGAGACTCCAAGAGTCGGACTCGGACAGATTTTGTGAGATCCTTGAGGCGTTCGACGGGCATCTCTTGCAGCGCAGAGGCAATCACCTGTTCTCGGAGGTCGGCAACCGCTTCCTGAATCGCCTGCTCTGACGAGGCGCGCACGTCGGCCAATTGGCTGCGCAAATGTTTCAAATTCCAGGCAATATCGACTGCTTGGGTTTGCAATTCGCGTTGTTTCGGCGTCGCGCCAAACCACACCCAACTGAGCCACGATTGCCGGGCTGTTTCAGAAGTGCTGGTTGCTGATTGCATCCAAGTGAGACCCTTGGGGGCAGCGGCCTTCGTGAAGCGCTAGGAATCGGATTGTGAAATTGACGCCGTGTCCACACAGTGCGCTGTTACCGTTGAAAAGTGTAGCGTACGAACAGCGCGGATTGCGATGGGACAGGGAACGTGAAGTAATCGTGCGGCATTTGCCGGCCAGGCCCGTCCGTGGCGGAAAGCGGGTTCACCTGCCTTCGTCGGCCTGTCATCCGTCGGGGCTCGCCCCGCTGAGGGCCGCCAGGCCCCTTGGCCCCGGCGCGTGACGGGCCAGAGAAGGCTCAATGCCACCTGCCTTTGTTGGTCCGATTCCCGAGGGGCAAGCAAATGCCATCAGCGTGATGCTAGCGAGATTGACGGACTCAAGCTGAGATCAGTACAACTCTTGCGCCCGCTCCTTACGACTGAGCGAGCATGTATCCTCCATGTGGCACCCTGGCGCAGATGGACCTGCTCCAGGGGCCTTTATTGCGCGGAGGATGGTGAGGCCCAGCGGCGTGCATGGAATGGGCCTCGTAGAAAACCTCCTTTCCGTTCACCAAAGTTCGATTTGACGGACTGGGCCTGTCGCAGGTGGATCGGCTGATTCGTCCGAAGCTTCAGACGGTGCGCACGTTGTTTCGGTGCGCACGAAAAGCAGCCGCTCATTGCGGATCGCCCAAATCAGCTCGTCACGAATCTCATCCAGAACGTCCCGAAGCACTCGGACTTCTTCGCGAAGTCGTTGTACTTCGGGCACGATGTTGTCGTGCTGAGTCGGCATGGGGGCTCTCCTCAGGCGCATAGATGACAACGTCCGTGCTGCTCAGGCGTCTGGAGCCTGGGCTGCACTTCGCGCCGATAATCAGCCTGGTCGAACTCGCCAGCGAGCACTCGCTGAATGAGTTCAAGTCCGGACTGCGGACTGCACCACGAGAACGTGATGCTTTCGATCTGCTCGTAGCGGCCGTCGGCAAGTTGCCGAACGACCGCATACTCCTGAGCGCCATCCGCGCAAGTGGCGTCATTCAAAAAGAAGTAACCACCAACGCTGAAGGCGGAGCAACCAGTCCAGGTGCTCATGACAAGCATTTCCGCCAATTCGTCGGCGGAATTAACGGGAGTCAGTACCCACACTCTTCGACTATGCAGCATCTGGCACCTCGTCCGCTTCTGAAGCGGGTTTGGCGAGCAAGGTCGAGAGGATCTCGGTTGCGACCCGCTGGATGTAGTCCAACGATTCGGCCAAGGTCTCGGTCGTGCCCTGGTACAATTGGATGTAGTCGCTGGCAGCGCTGCTCGTATTGAGCCCGATCCCTTTGGCGACTACGTAAGCGACAGCCTCGGCCTCGGTTTCCCGAATGGTCTTAGTCGTCTGTTGGCGACGATCCCCTTTGTGGAGTTGTTCGTGTGCGAGTTCGTGAACCAGCACGGCAAACTCCTTGGCGTGACTGAGGCCAGTCCGTAACGTGATCCGGCCCCCTTCCGAGCGACCCTCGGCGCCCATGAGCGTGTCTTCGTAGACCAGCTCAATCCCCTGTCGGGCGATCAGCGCCTTGAGCTTCTCGGTGTACTCTCCGGGGTCACCGTTGACGGAAGCGAATTCCGGCAACGGCTGGCCGTCGGTTTGCGACACATCGAAGACGTGGACCGCCTTGAATCCGCGAAGCACAGTGACCTTCTCGGATTCGTCGGCGGAACGTTGGCCTTCTTCGTCGGACTTGCGCTTGTAGATCAGGGGGGCGAGGATCGTGATCCCCTTCTCCCCTTTCTTGACGAAGCGCCCCAGCTTTTTCCAAGCGTTGAACCCGGCCACATGCGTGGCATCGGGCCTTTGGATGGCAATCAGGAGGACGTTTCCAAAGCTGTAGTGATGGAAGCGTCCCATAACAGCCAGGTAATCGAGAAGTTTTTGGCTGCGACCAGCGGCCAATTCCTCGGCCAGACTGGCTAGGGCCTCGTCTGCGACTTGTTTGGCTTCTTCGTGTTTCATGGCGGCCTCCCTAATTCGCTTGAGAAGCGCCGGTGACACGGCAGAAGCTCTTGGTCTCGTCGTCAGAGAGCTGCCGCGCGAGGTACTTACCACCCGCTTTCCAGAAGAGCAGGAAGCGGTCATACCCTTCGCAGAACGCGAACAGGCTTCCCCGCATGTAGCGAGGCGGCAGCACATCGAGAAAGTAATCGTAGGTCTCGGCAGAGACTTCAACGATGCGTCCCTCGACATGCAGCCAGTCGATCGTCTCCGACCAAGAGAGTTCTTGGTCAGGCAGCGGTTCGACGTGGCCAGCCAGCAAATCGGCCAGCAAGAGTTTCGAATCAGGTCTACGTTCGGTGTTGGACATAACAATCTCCCTAGGAAGGTGAACTCTCTTCGGCATCGAGAGTCCGGTTGAAAGTGAGTGGGCCTGCCGACAGCCCGACCAGCGGTCCAACACACCGCAGGCAAGGTGGAGTCTTTCCGCGCAGCGGAAAGCAGCAGCCGCGCTTGCGCGGCGGACCTTGCCCGGTGTGTTACGCTGAGAGAGGGCGGCGGCGGGCTTTTCCCCAGGGAGGAAAAACCTTCATGGCATGCACGCCACCGGTCTCGTGAGACGACCGTCCACTGACGGCCATCCGGCGAGCGGTGGCTGCGTTCGTCTACCCGAGAACAGGGCTGAGAAAGAGCGAGGAAGAGGCGTCACCTGGTGCGGCGAAAAACGCTCGTGCCTCTTCGTCCGAAACGCTCGAACTGGATTTACGCGGCGGATTCCTGTTGGACCGCCTTGCGCTCCTCCATCGTTTCGTGGATGTAGAGGTAGGCCATATGGCACACCTTTTCCACGATTGGCAAATCGTCACGGCCGAAGCTTTCCGACGACTGCCACTTGCCAGAGTCATCCTTGTACAACCGCTGCAACGTGACGCTGTAGCGGGTTCCACTGCTGGTCTCGTTCTGCCACACGGCTGCCTTGACACTGCCCAGGCGCACCTCGTGGATCGGACGCGGTTTGGAACTTGCCATTTCACACCTCCGGAAAAAAGAGAAAGCCGCACCAGGCTTGCCTCTGGGAGGTGATATGGGGCGGTGGCGAATCGAGGTGACTTAAGAAGCGGGCAGCTCGTTGCAACGGGCACGAATGTTTTCCGATTGTCGGATGCCGCTATGTCGTGCTACTGCTCAAGTTGCCGTAGAGCTTGAGGATTCTGCATGCACGATTCGTTGGAACGCAATTTTGGACTGGTGGTGGCCTATGTGGTGCCAGGCTTCGTGTGCCTAGCTGGAGCGAGTCGATATTCGGAGCCAGTCGCGACCTGGATGTCGGTCGATCCCACTAGCAGCCCGACCGTGGGTGGGTTTCTCTATGTGGTGGTCGCATCGCTGGCGGCGGGCTTGGTGGTGAACGCCTTCCGCTGGGTGATGCTCGATTCGCTTCTGCATTTGACGGGACTCGTTCCCCCGAGACTGAACTTCGCTCATCTCCAGCGACACCTGGAAGCGTTTCAACTTGCCGTCGACCACAACTACCGCTATTACCAGTTTTACGGTTGCATGGTGCTGGCCAGTGCGTTCTACAGTCTGGCCGATCAATGGAGCCACGGCATGTGGTCGCCGTGTACGCTTTGCGGCTGGACCGTCGTCGAACTGATTCTCCTGGCAACGTCTCGTGATTGCCTTCGCCGCTACTATGAGCGGACAGGGCAGATGCTGGGCCAGGTGGGGGGTGTCCCCGACTAGCGACGCGGTCGGGATGCGAGTCGTTCGAACTCTTGGACGAATTCCACCAGAGGGACTTTGATGGCGCGGCAGAACCGCCGCAGTTGCACCAGATCGACACGGCGGTCGGCCCGCTCGCATTTGCTGACGTACGACTGGGTCTCGCCGAGCCGCTCGGCCATATCGACCTGCGTGAGCCCCGCGGCCTCGCGGTGCCTTCGCAGCAACATCGCCAACAGTTGGAATTCGTCGGTCGAGCGTGATTTTGTCATAGGATCTGCTTGCTTCGGGCTTCCACAGTCGTTAGATTCCAAATAGGACTAGTCCATTCTAGATTACAGCCGACGGTAGCTTCTGCATTCTCTTTTTTTGAAGGAGCCGTGTCATGTCCAATGGCAGTCACCCACCGAAGACGCCAGTAAAAGCGACGGAATCTGTCCGCGCCGCAAACGACAAGCGAACCAATCGCCGAAAGTCTACCGCGAAGCGATAGCGGATTCAGGGCGCGGCTTTGACGCTGGCCGTTAGGGCCTGGGGAGGATCCTGTCTTGGGGGGCGGCATGCCTTTGCCAAGCCGACAGGGATTTGCTGCCGCAGCTTGAAAAGAGTAGGTCAGCTGCTGATCGTACTTCGGATTTCGCGTTGTTTAATCGAAATCACATAGACAGCGCGGATGGGTGTGGACGAATCGCGGGTGACTCGTGACGACGCGTACTGCAAGTGCGGCGATCTTAGGTCACAGCACTTTCGTAATGCGATTCTGCTGCTTTACATAGGCGTCGAGATCGCGCGATTCTGGCTAAGGCCAGGCAGCTGGTCGCGAAGCCGGCGAGCAGCGCCGTGGATGGCTCCGAGACCAGCAGCGTCGTGGCGACGAGTTGTCCACTCCAGCCTTCGGAATCCATAGGCAACGGAATGGTGATTGTGGCGACATTGCCAACAAGATCGTATCGCCAGCTAATTTGCTCAGTTGTCCAGGCAAGGGTTCCTGAGCCGAAGGCTGAAAAGCCTAACTCGTTCGTCTTGTAGCCGCGCAGGTCAACCGTTTCGCCCGCCAGGTTGAACACAAAGTCGGTATTCGGTTCTACGTCGATAAGGTCGTAGGTGGCGTAAGTTCTATAAGAATGGAGTTCGACTTGCGTGACATCGAAAGCAAACGGGCCCCAGTTCGCCCCACCAACAAAGGATGCTTGGTATTGTTGCCATGGCTCAATGGGAATCGGCTTGGGATCGTCGACTTGAAGCGTCGCCCAGCGAGTCAAGTGACTGTCGAAATAGGCGATTACGCTGGTGCTTTCGCGCTGGTGGAATCCATACAGTTGTCCTGATACGTTAGCGGTCAGGCTCCCCGGGTATAATGTGGTGACCTGCTCGAATGCGTAGCCCGAGTATGTCAGGTACGATCGCTCGGGATCGATCTCGAACACGAGTTCGCGTAACTCGGTGGCCGTGGCTTGATTTGCCATCATGCACATTACCAGGCAGGACAGGCACCATCTCAGGAATTGCATTGGTTCGTTGCTCCACGTAACGTAAATGGATTTCGCCTCCAATGATGTTGCGTCGCGGGTCGGCCGACGACGAGTGCCATGAGGCACGCGACGCCTAGACAAGCGAGCAACCGCGAGCCGGGCTCGGGCACGGGAACCATCAGAAACTCAGAGCGGCTGCCGGGCGGCAGGCCGGCGGCCAAGCCGTAGCCGCTGATATAGCCCAGGCCGTTGGCGCGCATTCCACGGGCCAGGTGCTCCCAACCGTTGGCCGACAAGCCTCCGTCCACCAGTGCCCCCAGGTCCCACAGCCCATCGCTGGCGCTCCAGTAGAAGGCACGTGTTCCGACCGTGGTCATTCCGTCGTAAAGCGAGTAAAGGCCTAGCGTCACGCCATCCGCGCCCAGAAACTGGGCGCTGCTGTATGCATAGCCGTCGTCGCGTACCGAAAGTTGCAGGGGAATCGTGCCCAGGACCGGATCGTAGACCCAGGCATCTTGCCCGAGGTATGCGTCGCCGTAGAAACGTACCGAGTAGCCGATGACCTGCCCGGCCTCGTTAAGCTGTTGCGCTGTGCTGCCCTTGGTCCCGTCGTCCCTGGAATGTTCAGCGCTCACGAGTCCGATGTTCAGCGTGGTCGAGCCGTCGTATAGCCAGGCGGACTGGCCAAGAGCGGTGCTGCCGCCGTTGTAGCGGTTTGAGGAACCAATGACCTGCCCGGCTTCGTTGAGCTGCCACGCACCGCTGTACTGGTACCCATCGTTGCGCGTATGTTCGGCGCCAGTGAGTCCGATATTCAGCGTGGTCGAGCCGTCGTACAGCCAGGCGGAGTTGCCAAGAGTAACGCTGCCGCCGTTGTAGCGGATTGAGGAACCAATGACCTGCCCGGCTTCGTTGAGCTGCCACGCACCGCTGGACTGGTACCCATCGTTGCGCGTATGTTCGGCGCCAGAGAGTCCGATATTCAGCGTGGTCGAGCCGTCGTACAGCCAGGCGGACAGGCCAAGAGTGGTGCTGCCGCCGTTGTAGCGCTCAGAGTAGCCGATCACCTGCCCGGCATTGTTGAGCTGCACGGGATCGCTGTACTTGCGCCCGTCGTTGCGGGTGTGTTCGGCGTCCAGCAGTCCGATATTCAGCGTGGTCGAGCCGTTGTACAGCCAGGCGGATTGGCCAAAAGTGAAGTTCGCGTCGTAGCGCTGTGATGTGCCGATCACGTGCCCGGCTTCGTTGAGCTGCTGGGGTTCGCTGTACTTGTCCTCATACACACTGGTGTGTTCGGCGTCAACGAGCCCGATGATCAGTGTCGTCGAGCCGTTGTACAGCCAGGCAGATTGGCCATATCCACCAATTCCGCTGTAGCGCTGTGATGTGCCGATCACCTGCCCGGCATTGGTGAGCTGCTTCGATTCGCTGTACCTGGACCCGCCGCCGCTGGAATGCTCGGCATCTACCAGGCCGATGTTCAGCGTCGTCGCGCCGTCGTACAGCCAGGCAGATTGGCCAATACCATAATAATAGCTGCCACCGTCGTAGATAATTGAACTGCCGATCACCTGCCCGGCCTCGTTGAGCTGCTGCGGTTCGCTGTATTTGTACCCGTCGTCGCGGGTGTGTTCGGCGCCTACCAGACCGATGTTCCATGTGGTCGATCCATCAAACAGCCAGGCCGATCGGCCATATCCGACAATGCCAATGTAGCGCTCTGACCTGCCGATCACCTGCCCGGCCTCGTTGAGGCTATCGGCCCAAGTTAACCTGTACCCGTCGCTGCGGGTATGTTCGGTGTCCAAGAGTCCGATAATCAACGTCGTCGAACCGTCGTACAGCCAGGCGGATCGGCCAAGAGTGGTGCTGCCGCCGTTGTAGCGGTCTGTGAAGCCCATCACCTGCCCGGCCTCATTGAGTTGCTGCGGTTCGCTGAACTGGAACCCGTCGTCACGAGTGTGCTCGGCGCCCGAGAATCCGACATTTTGGGTGGTCGATCCGTCGAATAGCCACGCCGAGCGGCCGAGCTGGGTGCTGCCGCCGTTGTAGCGCATGGAATAACCAATCACCTGCCCCGCCTCGTTGAGATGCTGCGATAGGCTGTCCTTGTAACCGTCGTCGCGGGTGTGCTCGGCTCCCGTCAATCCAATGTCAATAATTTGGTAAGTTGGCGGCGCAGCGCTTGCCGGGGTAACTGTCGCCAGGCAGACAACAAGGCCGATGCCCCCGATCCACCGGATCAGCCGGCGACCTTCCCCGCGCGCGGCCAGGGTGATTCTGACGGACGCGCGCGCGGTCACGGCGGCGATTTTCGAACGATGCATGGTGTGAACCTTGTGGCCAGTGGATGCGAATATGACGTGCCCAATGAGTCGTTAGAAAAAAATGACGAAGTTCGGCCCGCGCGCCGCGGCAAGACGTGACCTGCTGTTCACTGTGCTTACGGAGTGCGAGCGCCATGCCCAGGCAGACCAAATGCAATGTTTCGCGCAGGCGCGAAAGTAAAGACACCTAGGGCCGAGAGAGACGGCGCGAGTTGTGGCAGGGCGTCAGTAGCGTCTCGATTGCATTGGGAAAAATTCGTCCGCGGCTCAGACAGCCGGCACCGCCGCTGGGGAACGTTGCACCCTGGCCTAGGCTGGTTTCCGGATGCCAGAGACTCGCAACACACTTTGATTTGTCTTCAGCAACAACTGGCTGGCATTGTCCTCTGACAACCAATCCTCAAGGGAAGAATAAACAGCGTCGCGTGATGCGTTTGATATTCGCACGCTGGCAGCGATGCGATGCATGTGTTCAAGTAAGGAGCGAACTGGTTGCGCCAGCCTACCTTGAGCTTCATGGAGGGTTTGAACGGTCTGGAGATTGCCGATGGGAACCTGCTGTTCCTCTTTACCCGCAGGCAAGGCGCTGGCCGTGAGTGGCGCCGCAGAAAATGAGTCGTTCTGAGCGGCGGCGCCGCCGGAGAAATGGGTCGTTCCGGGTTGGCCAGAGCCTGGAAAACCATTAGCGGCGGTCACAACGCCCGTGAAGTTCGAAATGCCGTAGTAGATGGCGATGCGTCCGCCTCCACCGGCGCCTCCCGGATAGGGGCCACTATCTCGTGACCCTCCGTTCGCACTGATCAAGCCTGCTCCGCTCCAGGCGCCGGTGATGATGTAGATGCTGCCACCTGATCCTCCGGACCTGCCTTGTAGTCCGTTGGCGCGTATGGTTCCGTCCAATTGTAGGTATTGACTGATAGTGAGCTTGATCGCGCCGCCTCCGCGTCCCCCATCAGCGCCGCCACTTCCGAAGTCGAGCGGTGCGACTGATGATCCGTAAGTTGAGCCACCTAGCGATCCCCCCCCACCCGCACCGCCGTACCCACCTCCACCGCGACCCACGACCCCATCGCTCCAACCGCGGCCTGGGCCGGCATTCGCGCCATACCCGCGTCCATCGGCGTCAATACTTCCGTTGGTGTCGATTTGCAGGTATCCGAGGATGGTGAGGTCTAGCGGTTGCAGTGTGACCGGAACGAGTCGGGCCATGCCGGTAATCACGACATTGGCGGCCCAAGTTTGCGCGCCGACGATTTCAGTTCCGCCAGCGGTGGCCCCGCCGTTGTCAATGCGTATCGTGGCCAGAGTATCGCTCGAACGCTTTTCGTAGATCGTTCCCGCACCGCCCACGACCCCGCTGCCGCCACGGGCCAAAACCGTTCCTAAGAAGTCTTTCTGCTCATAGTAAACAGCAATGCGGCCACCGCCTCCACCACCGTTCCCGTAGGCTCCAGACACGAAGCTGCCGCCATTGGCGGTGATCGAACCGGCGCCGCTCCAGCTATCCGTAGTGATGAAAATGCTTCCTCCTGCTCCAGCGCCACTGCCACTGACGCCATTGGCGGCAATGCTTCCATCGACGATCAGCTCGCCTCCAACATTCAGGCGGATTGCGCCACCGCCACGCTGAGAACCCCCGCCGCTGCCTAAGGCAATCGGTTCGGAGAGCGATCCATAAGTCGGGCCAGCGATGCCACCACCGCCACTGCCAGAGTAACCGTTGCCGCCACGTCCACCATGGCTGGCGCCCGCCGATCCAACACCTCCGGCCGTTCCCGCGCCCGGACCAGTTTGTGCCGCATACCCACGTCCATTTACATCGATGCGGGACAGGGCGTCGACGATAATTCTCTCTGACACCGTAACTTGTAGTCCGCTTAACACTCCAACGCCATGAGTCAAAAGCGCGCCGTCCCTTAAGGACATTTCTTGAGCACTCGTCAGGCCATTGAGCGTTGCGGAAGCCGAGACGCCGGCAATATCAAGCGGCGCCGCGATGTGCGTTGACTTTGAGACCGTGAGCGATGTGTTGCTGACCGCGATGGCCGCCATGCTCGATACTGAAAATGCCGACGCCCCTGCGCCGGCTAACACAATTGGGGATGGCGTCGTGAATGGTACGATGACATGGTCATTCGCCGTCGGTCGGACGTCGAGCGACCAGTTGAGCGGGTCATTCCAATTCAGTGTTCCAGCTCCACCATCCCAGTAAACGACGTTCGGTCGTTCGATCCGCAATGACGTAGCATCGCCGTTATTCTGAACTGCGTAAGATAGATCCAGCGAATTGATCACGCCATCCTGGTTTGCGTCAGCTTCTGCCTTATACGACGAGGAACCTCTTCTCGCTCCAAACGACTGGCGAATCTGATTGATATCTGCTGGGTCGACGACAAAATCGCCGTTGGTGTCGCCTACGAGGAAGGTATCGACGACGAAGACTCCTGTGGTGCCGCGTTCCGCGCGGACTTCGATTCTGTAGTCGCCGGGCGTGAGCGTGGCGATCGTCAGGCTCTCGGTCCCACCGGATAGATCGGCAATCGCTAGTTTCGGAATCACAACTTGGCCGCCGGCAGTCCGAATGGATACCACCCCAGGATCGAGGATTTCGTCACCTAAGGCCTTCACTCGAAACCCGACCTGCGTGTCGCCGCCTGCCAGCGTGAACGACGAGGCATCGACGGCGAGGTTGAATGCGGTGGCTTCGAATGGCCCGCCGACGACGCCATAGTGTTGACCGAAGACATTGCTCGCCGTTAACAGCTCTCGTTTTTCCAGGGCCTCGATCCGCAGTCGTTCCCGCTGGTGTCGCCTTTGCCGTTCAGTCGACCTTGATCGTTTCATGTTCAACCTAGTGAGTGTGGTGGTTGCAATTTCGGCGCGCACGGCGATGCTAATTCTTGATTGGTTGTTGTGCGCGGCGGCGGGCAAACGGCATGAGTAACAGTGCTGCAATACCTGTGGCAAGCATGGCGAGCGACGTTGGTTCCGGGACAACAATTACGAATGGCAGCTGTTCGCCGATAATCAGATCGGCCGGTATGGGCATGCCCGGATTCTCCGGATCGAACAGGCCGGCATCAGCAAACACCAATGAAAAGCTCCCGGTGCCTTCAGCAATTGCCTGTACGGAGAATGAATAGAAAAGGCCATCGTTCTCAATCTGTTCGTTGGGAGCGGAGCTGAATGAAAAGAAGATCGCGTCGGCTATGCCGGCATCTGCGAACGTTAAAAAGTCCAATGGGTCGGCCAGCGGATTTGGGAGAATGTCGCCATTTGAAATTAGGGGCACATCAAACAAGCCAGCGTCGTAGGCGACAGTTGCAGCGAATAGTGAAAGTCTCTCGGTTTCGGTCACGCCTGTGAGATGCAACTGAATGGTAACGATCTGACCAGGAAGAACTTGCTGTAGGTCGTCTGGCGAGCTCAGGCTCAACGACACTGGCGATGCCATCACCCGCAGAGGCGTCGAATTGCAGGTACTCACTACAGCAAGCAAGCCGATAATATGCCGTGTAACCGTTCGATTCATGGTGACTCCGAATGCTAGTCGTAGTTGTGCAACTTGCCGTTGATGCCTCCCCACTGCGCGCAGCGGTCCCGCGATGCAAGCACACGGCCTAGGGTCTAATGGGCCGGTTTTTCTCAGACCGGACGATTTTTTTCGAGATTTTTTTGTTAGAGTCCCAAGCCCGAGGGCGCTTGCATTGCCCCCCTCGCAATAAGTACTATTGCTGGAACTAGTTGCGATCGTTCCCCAATCGAACGGTGGGCAGATGCACGAGATTGCCTCCGACGGGTCCGACGACTCGAAGCCGGTCCCGCGCCGAAAAAAGCGGCAGTTGCTGGCCGAGATCCGGGACGGCTCAGAGACGGCGCTCGGCGAACTCTTGCAGCTCTACCGGCCCTTTCTGCGGATTTGGGCTCGCAGGCAACCGAACGATCCCTTGCGTAACAAATTCGACACGTCGGACCTGATCCAGGAAACACATCATGCGGCGTTGAAACGCCTGGCTGAGTTCCAGCAGATCGCCGACAACGAGGTCACGGGAAAACTTAGGGAACTGCTCAACGAACGGATCTCGGCCAGCCGGAAGCACTATTGGCGAGCGAAAAAACGTCGCCTCAGCCACGAACGACCCCTCGACGGCCTCGACTCCTGGAACAGGCTAGATAGCCTCCTCACCGCGCGCAGCGCAGCACAGCGGGACGCTACGACGCTTCAGGAAGATCGACAACGAGTCGAGTTGCTTCTGACGCAATTGCCGGAGAAGCACCAAGTGATTATCCGGCAAAGGCTGTGGGATGGTTTGGAATGGGAGGCAATCGCCGAACGCCTCGACTGTACGCCCGAGGCGGCTCGCAAGCGATTCAAGCGAGCTATTGCGCGCTTCACCAAGCTCTATCGACGCGAGTATCCAGACTCATGAGCAACCACGAAAACGACGACGATACTCCGTCGCCAGAATCTATTTATGAGTACCTCACGAATGGCTCGGGGGGCTGGCAGTCGTCATGTCCATCGATCGATGGTGTGCGTTCGGCAATTGGCTGGTTGGAATCCGCCAGTGCGCCCGTATTTGACGCAGCAGAGCGAAAGCCTGCCTCGACGGCGCATTTCGGCCGCTTTCAAATCGAGCGAGAGCTAGGGCAAGGCGGCTTCGGTTGGGTGTTCTTGGCGATCGACCGCACGCTGAATCGGCCCGTAGCTTTGAAGATACCACGGCCGAGATTCCAGGGATCGGACGGATTGAAACGGGCATGGCTGAACGAAGCCGAAGCCGCAGCGCGGCTCGACCACCCGCAGATCGTGCCTGTTCACGAAGCCGGCGAGATCGACAACCTAGTGTATATTGCCAGTGCCTACTGCTCTGGTCCGACATTAGCCGAGTGGCTGAGACTTCAAGGTGGAACGGTCGGGCCCGTGTGCGCGGCCCAGTTAGTCGCCCGCCTGGCCGATGCCGTAGCGCACGCTCACCAGCGCGGTATCTTGCACCGCGACATCAAACCATCGAACGTTCTATCGCAGCAGGTAGAAGCGACGGACGGCGACAGCGAGGAATTCATCCCGCGCCTGACCGACTTCGGACTGGCCCGTTCGCTAGCCAAAGGGTCGGATGGCGCCGATCGCGCGGATCCCATTGGCACGCCGCGATATATGGCGCCCGAGCAAGCAGCGGGCAACGAACGTGAAGTGGGAGTCGGCACGGATGTCTACGCGCTGGGCTCAGTGCTCTATGAGATACTGGTTGGTGAGCCGCCGTTTGTCGATAGTGACTTTCGCGTGACGCTGCGACGCATCCAAGAGGAAGACGTCACACCTGCTCGGCTCCTTGAGCGGCGCGTGCCGCTTGATCTTCAGGCCATCTGCCTGAAGTGCCTGGCGAAGACTCCGGTCGACCGTTACGCGTCGGCGGCGGAGTTGCGCGACGATCTGGCTCGTTTTGTGAAGGGAATTCCAGTCAGAGCGCGGCCTCTGGGATACTTGGAGTCGTCCATTCGTTGGTGCCGGCGGCGTCCGGCACTCGCCGGTCTTTCGGCCGCGGTGATTTCCGCGGTGATGCTTGGGGCAGGCGGCATATTGTGGCAGACAACCGAAGTCCGCCGCCACGCCGAGGTAGCCCAACAGCAGGGACACTCGGCGACTCAACAGGCGATCAATGCCTGGAATCAGCGGCTGGCGGCCTATCAGTCGTTGATGGACATGAGCTGGTATTTGTCGATGTCTGCCACTTCGGAAAACGATGAATCGCTCGGCCATCTGCTTGCGCGTCAATTTCTGCAACCACACTATCATCACAGCATTGAAAACGGCGCGGGCTCGGTCGATCTGGTCGTACGTGCCGCGGCGCAGGCGCTGCGGGGGGTGCGCGCGTCGTTGGCCGGCGATGATGAGCTTGCGCACGAATCGCTCGAAACTAGTTTGAAGCTCTGGTGCGATATCCTTCGCCGTTACCCCGACGACAACCTATCCCGACAGTCGCTGGCGGTGACATTATTCACGTATCGGCGATGCCTCGACCGGCAAGTCGCGGCTGGCAGGTCCGTCGACACCGTTGCCGATGGCCGACGCACAATCGATGAAATCCTGGCATCGGACGTTGCCAATCCCTGGTTGCGAGGAACGTACGCCGGTTTTTTGTATGAGCTTGGGTGTCGCTACTTGATTGCTGGACAACGCCCAGAAGCAATCAGCACATTTCAAGCGAGCCTCGCCGAGTGTGAGAGCCTACTAAGTGCGAATGGGGACGCCCCGCATCAACTAACAACGGTTGGGCAAATCAACCTCTTCCTGGGAGATATCGCTTGGCGAAACCACAAGCACGATGATGCCGCCGGCTTTTTCCAGGCCTCGGTGACAAGCTTACAGCGAGCGTCCGAACTTGCGCCGCAGGATAATTGGGTTCGGTTGCATTTGGCTAATGCTTACCGTCAATTTGGCCTATTGGGATTGAAAGACCGATCCCACATTGCAACCGAGTATCTTGAGCGTGCGGCGGAGAACCTGGAGATGTTGATGGCCAGCCCAGATCATCATGCCAGTGTGCCGGGTTCACTGGCCGGTACGTTGGCCGACCTCGCGCCAATATTTGAGCGCAGTGGTGATGTTGATCGTGCAATGGCGGCTTACGCGCGATGCACCGAAGTCTGGTGCGAGGCAGACCAACAACGGCCACTTGATGCGAATTCGTTGCGGACGTTGGCGTTCGCCTGCGCTAGTCATGCCGAGCTCGCGGTCAAAAAGCACCAACCCGACATTGCCCGGAACCAATATGTAAAGGCAAGTGAACTATTCGCGCGGCTCGACGCCATCCGCAAGTTGCCGGCTACTGGGTATGCCGCCTGGGCTGAATGCTTCGTGTTTGCCGGCGACGAAGCGTCAAGTGCAGGGAACTCGATCGATGCCGAGAAGAATTATCGATTCGCCATCGACCGGATTGACCGGATCACCAAGACGTTGCAGCGACATCCTGAAAACAAAGCGCTCCTTCAGCGTCGCAAGCCAATCGAGGATCGTCTGGCAAAGCTCGCAGATCTTCAAGGGATGGCTGTCGACCCGTGACACCGGAGTGTTGTTAGTCAAGGCCACCCTTAATTGCAAATTGGTTCCAGCGCCTCATGAGTTTATGGGCGACCGGAATGCTGTAGAGTCTCGGTTGGCCTCCCAGCGGAGCCCTAATCGCATCACGGTCGGACATGTGGAACGAGCTGTGCGGGCAATTGCTGCAGTATGGCAGCAATCGCCTCAGTTCCCGGTGCCGTCATGGTCGCTCCCAGTATCGTCCACGTCCGGACGTCAACGCCCGTGAGGAGCGACCGAAGCAGTCCAAACGGGATCGATTCTCCCGTTGTCGTCTCCCAAACCTCCGAGAGGGCCGCGCGAACTGGGCCGAGGTCGAAGCTCTCTTCCAGCGACTGGCACGGTAAAGCGGCAAGGCAGGCCGTGAGCACGGCAGGTCGCCTGGCTGGGGGAATTCGCCCCAGTAGGTCCGCAGCGCGATAAGCGGCACTCCGAGCCTCAGTATTGGCGGGAGGTCCAAGCGGCTGGGTCATTGGATTACCCTTTCGTCTCGGTTCGCAACAATCGCCAGAATGATGGTCCCTAGAGTGTCACGCACGTGGGGCGGCAATTCTGGCCAGACGGCCTTAAGTTCTTCCCAGATCAGGGACGCGACCACCGTGCCCGACGACGGGTCCGCGTCGTCAGATGGAGTCTCGCGGGAATCGCTTACGACGAGTGAATCGACCGCCGTGGTTACGGCTTCGCGAACATGCGGCGAAAGGCCGGGCCACGCAATCGCAAGATGCTCTGCGGGGACACAGAGTCCGCGAGGCGTCTTCGAATTCAAAGAGGCAATCGCGTCACGTAGACCAAGCAGCAATTGATTGCACGTTTGGACGAAGCGATGACCAGCAGCGTCGCTCGATGCCACCGAGGGACAGGAAATGCCCCTGAAATGCAGCGCATTTGCAGCGCCGGGGTGTGGAGCGTTGACGCAATCGCAAGCGGCTTCTGTGGTTACGTCGGAATTGAGTGAAGGTTCAAATCCTGTCGCCCCGACTTTTTGCTAAATCGAGCCCTTCGGCGAGCACGTCGAAGGGCTTTCTTATTTCGTAGCAAAGCTTTCCGTCGAGCAAGCTGTAGTTCAAACAGACGATTTCGAGAATCTTGCGACGAACGTCAGGTTCGGCGGTAAGCCATTTGTCCCGAAGGGTTTGAGAAAGTTCAAACACTTTGAGGGCCAAGTCGGTCATTTCTTCCTGGCCTCGGTCGATGGCGTCGAGGTTGAGCTTCAAGTCGGCGATGCGGTCCGCCAGTTCAAGCCGCTTGTCGGCGAAGGTCTCTTCGTCGATCTCATCATTCATTCGCAGGTCAACGAGTCGGCTGCGTTGGTTTACGGCGAGCGTGACTTGACGCTGTAGCTCTTGGCGACGTTCGATTGATGCCTGGCCGTCGTCATGCGTCTTGGCTTTGAGCACGTCGACGAACCAGTCTCGCACGGCCGGATCTTGGATCTTGATCCGGTCGAACAGTTCCAGAATCTGGCGGTCAAGTTCCTGCTCGGTCGTTCGCGTGCGTGGATGGCCGGGCGAGGTGTAGCGGGTGCAGCGGTAATAGATGTATTGCCGCTCCCCAGTCTTGGTCTGCTTGGTCTTGATTTCGCCGGTGACGGGGTGGTTGCAGTGACCACAGCGGACAAGCTCGCTGCCAAAGGTCAATTGATGCCGTTGGTAGGTCTTGCCGCCAAGTAGGATCTGCACGCGCCGCCAGGTGCCGAAATCGACGATCGGCTCGTGGCGGCCGGTGAACCACTTGCCCCGGTGCTCGATCTCGCCGATGTAGGCCCGATCCTTGAGGATCTCGTAGAGCTTGCCTCGGACAAAGCCGGGCATCGACGGCTTGTAAACAATGCCGTCCTTCGCCAGCCGGGCCTTGAGCGAGTCGAGAGTCAGATTGTGGAAGGCGTATAGCTCGAATATCCGTTTGACCTTGGGAGCGTTCTCGGGATCTACCTCGACAATGCCCCGGCCCTCCCGGCGAACGTTCTTGTAACCGAAGGGGGCCTTGCCGATGAACCAGCCTTCTTCGACACGGCGGGCGAGGCCTTCTCGCACATCAAGCGATTGCTGCTCGGTATAGAAGCTGGCCATGTTCGCCAGCGTCCGCCGCATCATCCGACCGGCGGGCGTGTTCTCGGTCGGCTGCGAAACCGAGAAGAACACCAAACCATAATCCGATTCGAGCCGTTCCAGTTCGACATAATCGAACAGGTTTCGGGCGGCTCGATCGATCTTGTAGAAGAGTAGGCCGTCGAGTTCTCGGGCGTGCTTCTTGGCGTAGGCGATCATCTCGCGGAAGGTTTTTCGCTCGTCCCGCTTGCTGGCGGTTTCCGCGATTCGGTAGAGCTTTGCAATTTCGCCACCGGCCGAAATAGCGAACCGTTTCAGGGCATCCTCTTGAACCGCAAGCGAAAATCCCTCGCGTTCCTGTTCCCGGCTACTGACGCGAGCAAGTGCTACGAACCGCTTCATCAGTCCTTCCCCCGAATGAGCACGTCCACCAGGCGACCAACACCTGTGATCATTGCGACGGCGTCATCGGGGGTCAATGGTTCGTCGTAATAGGGTTGCCAAGTGCGGATAGTCTTGGCGATCAGCTCCGCAGAAATCCAGCGTGGCGTTCCAGGCGGCACGGCCCCAGCGGGTGGCACCGTCTCGCTTCGACGCTCCGTGGCTCGCCGCTTCATCGTTCCCGGCCTCGGTCAGAAAAATAGAACGGCTGGGTTCGTCCCCTCGCCTGCTCTATTCTTCTGAAAACCTGCCAGGCATATCAGGATCGCTTTGGGGTGCTTCTGCGACCAGCAACATTGGGCAACGAAACGAAGTCGAAACTGCGGATTAGAATTCTTCGACGTGCTGGAAATAGTTTCTTCGAGGTAGTCCGTAAAACCCCCACGAAATAATTTCTTGGGACAAAGGTGGCGCACTTCCGTGTCGGGAAAAAATTCCGGGCGATTTCCCCAAAGGCTGTCGAGGACCCGACTTAAAAATCACGAAATAGGGCGACAACTCGCGGGCAAGGGGCACACCCAAACTACGGCGTCAATCAGTGACAGAATCATTGCAATTCTGCCCACAGAACTCCTCGATGCTGCGACGTGCGGATGGTTTGCCGGCGTCGTTTTATGGCGGCCCGGTGGATAATTTTGTGGCACTTTTTGTCATATCGCCCGGCAGCGAATTTCAACGATGCGAATCAATCCTGTGCATAACGGCACTTGGGCCGGCTATCGATTGACAGAGTCAATCGGTGCAGGAATTTCAGAAACTCTGAAGCAAGAACGAGTTCGGAAATATTCGCGAGGGTGCATGGCGTGCATCTGGGGGGAAGGCATCCTTAAGCGCGGCAATGACCGCCGGCATGGCGCGGCTCGCGTCCGGACCAACTTCGTCCAGTGCCTCAACGGCAGCCAGTCGCACCCCTGAATCCCTATCCTTAAGGGCGGCAACGAGCGCCGGCACGGCGGGTCCCGCGTTCCAACCAAATTTGCTGATCTCCATGGCGGCATAGATACGGACATACCTATCCGAATTTTTTAGTTCCTGAGCGAGCGATTGAAGGTTTGGCTGCCCGCTCGAACACGGCAATGATGCGGCCATATCTTGCTTTGTCGAGCAGAACACTGCGCAGAATATGACGCAAATACCGAGCAATACAACAAGGGCCAAAAGTGGTCTGACGAGTTTGTCCATGTTTAGCGATTCCTGTTTATCCGCGGTATTTGGCTATCAGCGTTTCGAGGTTGCCGGTCTCGCGCAAATGCTCCAACGCAACGCGGGTTAGCTCCTCCACGGTGATGCGCGGAGCGCGGGGATTTTGCTCTCGGTAGCGGCTGACTTCGAGTTTCAGCCATTCGAGCTGTTCGGGATAAACCCGGGTGGTGAGCTTCGACAAACGGGCCAACGGCTTGGTCTGCTTTTTGGTCCGATTCCCCTCGCCGCTTTTGGCCGAAGTGTTCATCGGTGCGGCCGCAAGCTTGGGTGTCGTTGCCGGCGGCGGTGTCACGGCGGGCCGTTCGGTGACAAGCTGCCGGGCTTTTTCGGCCGCGTCAATTCGTCTAGCGGGAATTGGCGAGAGCGAGACGCTCGCCCCGATGGCTTCGCGTGTGTTCATGCTCGATGACCTCTTGCGTGAGTGAATCAAAGTCGGTGATGGCCCGGCGGGCGGCAAGTTTCTGCAATCGTGAGCGCTGGGCGTAATCAAAGATCGTGATGCCGTTTGCTCGGGCCTTCTTGAGTGCTGTCGTGCGGTGAATCCGCGAGCGGAACATGGTCGGACCAAGCGGGCCGACTTGCGTGGCGAGCCAGTCGTTCATCACCTGGTCGCGAGGATCGTAGATGGTGATCAGCACGCGGTAGAATGTTTCGGGATCGACTTCGGGGCGATATTGCACGTATTCGCTCATCACTTCGAGCGTTCGCTTCAGGCTTTGCAGCGATTCGCGATCCACGTCGCAAGGCAGAATCAGCCAATCGGCGGCCATGATGGCGTTCAGTGTCACCAGATCAAGATTCGGCGGCGTATCCAGCAGCACGAAATCAAAATCCCCTGCCACGGGCTGCAAGGCCCGCTGCAAAAGCGTGTCGCGCAGCGGTTCGTTGGCGATGAGCGAAGCGCTTCGCTCACAGGTTGAAGACATCGACTTCAAGGCGGGCCGCATCCTGATCCGTGAGAAGAAACGCAGCCGCATCCGCGCCACGACCTACCGCCAAGTCGAAATGACGACGATGCTAAAGCAGGTGCTCAAAGAATGGCTCACCATTCACCCGGGAACACTCTTCACGTTCGCCAAGGGTGAAGACCTCAACCGTGGTCGCGAGAACTACGAGACGATCGTCCCCATCGACAAGCACGTTGCCCGAAAACACTTCAAGCTGACCTTCCGGGGGAGCAAGTGGGCCAAGCTCCGCGGCTACCACATCTTCCGCCACTCGTTCGCCTCGAACCTGGCCTCGGTCGGCGTCGATCAACGCATCATCGACGAATGGATGGGCCACCAAACCGACGAGATGCGCCGCCGCTATCGCCATCTGTTGCCTGAAGTCCGGCAGCAGGCGATTCAGAAACTCCTACCGGATGGGGACTGGAAGGCGGCCGAGGCCCCGGTAATCATCGCGGGGAGCTTCTGATTCGTCGAGCAATCGGCTACTCGTGTCTGCGATTGCGGCGACGGTTTCGGGGGGTGTTAAGGGCATACGCTAGAACGGAATGTCGTCGTCAGGGAGTTCTTCGGTAGTCGTCTTAATCTGGACTGGCTCAACCCCATGTTTGGCAAGCAATGCGTTGATACGGCGGCGGCTATTCACGTCGTCAAAGAGTTTGGGGTTTGTCGCAGCGTTGTCCCGAATCCTTATCAACTGATCGTCGGCAAGGTCGTCGGCTTGTTCTAGTGCCTCCAATTTGGACGCTGCTTGCGTAGCGTCGGTGGAAGCTAATAACTGCTCCACTAGACACTGAACCAAGCGGTTCCGAGTTTTCGGATTCTTTAGCAACGTGGCCACAACCAAGTTGGCAACATCGCCCACTGAACGACCTACCGACGCGATACCCTGAAACTTTCCCATGAGGCCATAGGGGTCTATCTCCGCTCGAATTGGCAGCACGGCAATTCCGCGGCCAAGAGCTACGCCAACTTCCTGATCGGTCCATTTGCTCTGATGGAATTTCTCAGTGAGCACGGCGGTAAGGGCATCCATTGAAAATAACGCCTTCTCAATCTCAACCTGCCATTCTTTCGTTGGCTCAATATCCTCATGGGCAACAAAGCATGAAATCGCGAACGATTTTAGCACGCCACGTAGGTTTGTTGCCCGTAATTTGTCGATGCTCAAGTGACTGACGAACAACTTGAAATGGCCCGGGAGCCAAAATGGCGTCTCGCTCGCGGGCACGACTCGTTGGGAGGCCGCCATGCCCGGCTGAACAACCACCATGTCTATGAAATCGTGGGTTTCGGCTCGCGTAAGACTTTTGACCCGCTCAAGAATCTTTTTTTCAACCGCGTCTAGCCGATCTTCGATTTGGACAAAGACGTGCGGAGGGACACTTACAGTCAAAGTGAAGTACGTCGTTCCACCGTTCCAATTGTCGTAGTTGTTCTCCGTTATTTCTGGCGTTCCCTCATTCAATACATCGCGTAGTACGGTGTCGCTGCCGTGAGCCGCTAGTTCGCGGAGTGGGTCAAAAAGCAAATTGACATTGTTCTTCCAGTCCATTCCGTCGCCTTTCGGACTTGCGTCTGGCACTAGCTCACCGTGCAACTCGTCTCGAATATCGCCTGCCACGGCGTCAATGATAGCATTGGCATCGTACACTCCGTAAATATCATCGGGCATCGGGATTTCTTGCACGTCTGCCCGCGTTTGATCATCCGTGATAATGCGTGCGGATCGCTTCAGGCGCGTCAGCAAATTGCGGAAACCATAGACCACGGCGGTTTGCTCGTCGGGGTCGTCACTGGGACCGCAAAGCCGATACTTTTTGATTTCGTCCAAAACCTCTCCGAGCCTTGACCGTGCCGATTCGCTGTTCATTGCGATTCCTGCCATTCTGGGTGGCAATTATTATCGGGCAGCGGGGAACGAATGCAAAGACTCCGATAGGTCGCCCTACCGGGCTCGCGTTTGAAGTGCGCATCTGGTCGCTTGCCGTAGCGTGGAGAGATCCACAAAGAAAAACGTGATCATCGCCATGATAATCATCGACCGCCCGGCTCGACGATGTACCCTAAAACGGGATTTCCTGAAAGTGTGGCGCGTTGATCTCCTCCAAATCATCGGTCAAGTCCACAGCCACACCTTGAATCACTTCGGCGGTGAGTGCCGTGTCACACAGCACCCGCCAGCGGAATAAAAACAGCCGATTCTCGCCGGCTGCTGTCACCAATCCCCAAACGTTCGCGCGCTCCATGCGAACAAGAGGAGTTCCCAATGTGCAAGGGACCTCCGAGCATCGCTTCAACTCGAATCCGATGTTGCCCCGATCGGCCCGAAACACGAACGACCACCAGTCGTATGGATCGGCTGGCAGCGAACCTCCGCCGGTAAGGTGTTTTTGGAGATTCTCCGACACGTAAATGTAGTTTTCCTTGGGACGCCATTCAAAGATCCCCACTAAGCCTTCTTCGCATGCCGACTTATAGAGTCCGTGCTCGATCTCGACTCGTTCAAGTCGAGTTTGCAGCCGTTCAATCCGCCTTTCTAATTCTGCGATGCTAGGCGCGATCATCGTCGAATTCCTCCAAAGACTCGAATCCATCACAGCCTGGAACTGGTGCCCCATTGCCTCATTTCTTGTTTCGATCGAGGCAGTTGTAGCCCTCTCTAACGCCTCACGCAGCTTGAGCGAACGGACATCCACATTGACCTTGGATGCAGCTTGCGTCGCTGGTTTGATACCGCGATCCCTCCCTACGATGCAGTGTAAGAGGGGAGCACGATCATGTCTTGTCTGCGATGGTATTTTGTGTGCCGCTGTTGCAGTGCTAAATGGTTTCAGCGAACCAAGAGCGGCCATTGTCCTCGGTGCGGACGACGGTCTCGCTCTCGCGAACAATTGCCGGTCCCTTGGCTCAAGTCTGAGTCGCCGTGCAATACGAACGACGCGGCCGCACAGCAACGGCCATCTTGAGATCTTCTGCATGTCCCTCCATTCGCCCGATTCCGAGAACCATTGCGTGCCTGGCCAGACGATTGGAGAACGTCGGCACGGTTACCTGGGTGAAGTGGTGAGCGATCTGCACGAATTGGTTCGTGCCGGCCGACGGTTCGCAACGATCTATGCCGATCCGCCCTGGCCCTACGACAACGAAGCCTCGCGAGCGGCGGCTGTTCGGCACTATCCGGTCATGTCTTTGGACGCTCTTCAAAACGAGCCGGTCGAGAAGCTTGCCGAGCCAAACGCTCACCTGCATCTCTGGACCACCAACGGCTTCTTGCGTGAGGCGCTCGACCTAATCGATGCTTGGGGATTCCGCTATCGTTCAACCTTCGTGTGGGTCAAGGACCGTCTGGGAATGGGGAATTACTGGCGCGTGTCTCATGAATTCTTATTGCTCGGCGTGCGCGGTCGGCTTCGATTTGCGGACCGAACGCAGCCAAGTTGGCTGCTCGCCAGGTGGGGACGGCACAGCCGCAAGCCGGACCGTGTACGGCAACTGATCGAGCAAGTCAGCCCTGGGCCGTATATCGAGCTCTACGGCCGCGAGGAGCTTCCCCATTCACGCTGGACGGTCTACGGCAACCATGTCGAGCAACGGCTCTTCTGATCCGGCCGCTACCGAGGCAGGCGAACGGCTGGCCGAATCGAGCAATCATCCTTGACCGGCAGCAACCCCTCGTTCTGGATGCGCACGAGCTCGTCGTGCGAGATCCGCCATTCCTCGTCGATGCCGCGCCCCGAAAGAGCCTTCTCGGCATGTACCCTCTCTAAGCGACACCATTCCCGCACGGTATAGGGACGCTTGCCCAGGATCTTCGCGGCCTCGATGGTCGTGTAGTATTCCTTCGACGTGTGCTGAACGTGGACCGCCTCATGGACTTGATCGAGACGCTGCTCCAGCGTCGTCAAGCGCTGGTCGATCTGTCCCAGGAGCCGCACCAATGCGTCAAGCTGAGGGGCTAGGTCCACGCCGCCAGACCCGTTCCGCTTGTGCCTGGTATTGGCTTGTGACACCACTTCCAGAAACTCATCCCCCAACGCGAGAAGCTGCTGCCGCGTCGCTCCCGCACACACGCTCTCAGCCGCGCACATGATCAATCTCCCCAGTGCAAGACCTTGATTACATCCGCATCAGGAAGGCTACCGGGAAAGAGGGAGATTTCTGGCCAGCCGATCAAGAAAAGTTCCGCTCCTGATTTCGACGGAAAGCACTTCGGAAACTCCGTGATTCAAGCAACCGCCAAACATTCGTCGGCTGAAACCGCCGGACGACCAAATCGGACACTTGGTCGCGCGTGACACGACCGGAAGCGGGATGATGCAGACGCTTCAAAGCTCTCTCATTTTGCGAGTCGCATGATCGGCAACCGCCTCATCACGAAGGCAAAGGAATCAAGACCAGCAGCCAGCGTCCTCACACGCCGGCCACGAAGAGCAAGGGGCACGCCGGCAGAGCCGTCAGGCCCCTTGCACGCTTCTTCGGCCGGATTCGGCAATTTCACGCAATGACCTTTAAGCCGTCTCCGGCTGCGCCGGAGTAGGACTGTCCGGCTTTCTGTCGGGGGGCCGCGTTTGTTCTTCAGTCGGGTTGAAAGAACAAACCGCGGCCCCCTCTCCGAAAGCGGCCTGTCAAAGTTGGCGTGCGAAGGGGAGGCGGTAAACCGGGACGGCTGGGCGGGGCTCTTGGCGTCCCATTTATCGGGAGAATGAACCATGATCGAACAAACAGCAAACCGGCCAGCGCGCTCGACGGACCGCTTCCCCTTGGGGAGCGTCTATGCCACGCGCCAGGCAATCGAGGAAGTAACCGCCGGTGAGATGCTCGACGCCATCGAGTGCCACGCGCGCGGTGACTGGGGACTCGTATGCAGCGAAGACTGGCAAGCCAATGAAGATGCACTTCGTGACGACCTGCGGTTGCTCTCTGCCTATCGCACCAGCAACGGCGCCAAGTTCTGGATCATCACCGAGGCGGACCGATCCAGCACGACCGTCTTGATGCCCGACGACTACTAACGGGCTGGGCACGTTGGACTCTTCCAGCGTGCCCACTTTCTACGGCCTTCATCGAACCGCTTGGACCAGTCGAACCAGCAGTTGAACCCCCGGCAGCCACGCGGCCGGCTCGACCCTGCCAGCCGAATCGTAAGCGACAGCGCCGCAATAGCTTGGAACTCCATCACTGCTCGACTGCTTTGTCGCCTAAGGTCCGGTCCGACTGCTGAAGTCGAACCCGCCGAACGCTACCATGACCGTATGGCCGGACGACTCGAACTAACCAACCGCGACCGCGATCTCCTCTTCACGCTGACACACCGTGTCCGCTGCTTGAGCCTCTCTCAAGCGGGCCGTGTTTGGTGGCCCGACTCTCCCCAGCCTGCCCGAGAGGCAGGCAGGCGACTGACCGCTTTGGCTGCACGCGAGTTGGTCCTGGTCTATGACGCGCTAGCCCGCCCCGAGATTGACCTGTCCGAGCCCGTCGCCGTTTGGCGTCCGGGCAACTCCATCCCCGACTTCGGCGCCCTGGCTTATCGCTTCAAAGTTCGCTGGCAGGGGCTGGCCGCTCGGCGAGTCCGTCTCGTGGTGGCCACGAAACAGGCAACCAAATTGATGGGAGGGCATGGGGGACGACGCCCCAGGGCGACCGAGGTCACGCACGACATACACCTCGCCACTGTCTACTGTCACCATCTCGTGGCTGGCGATCGCCGAATCAAAAAATGGGTAAGCGAGGCGGAGCTTTACCGGCGTGGTTGGGGAAGGGGAGAAAAACTCCCTGACGCACTGATCATGGGGAACCGAGGCAAACACACCGTGATTGAGCTTGCGGGGGAGTACTCGGCTGCCAAACTGGAGGGGATACATACCGAATACGAACGCAGGAGGCTCGCCTATTTGACTTGAAGGAAGCTGTATATTTGCGGTTTTTGAGGCGCAAATCGCGTGCTCCAGCGGCTCTTCCGGTAATAAGTCGAACAGGGATTTGCTTTTTGAGAAGGAATGCACAATACTTAAAATAATTTGAAGAATTATGCGGATGCCTTACCGTCCTACCAAAGCCACGCTTCGGAAGCTTCATGCGATCGCGCTGAATCAGGGCGGCTACTTCACCGCCAAGCAGGCTGCGGAAATCGGCTACCAATATCCGCACCTGGACTACCATCTGCGGGTTGGCAATTTCAAACGGGTTGGCCACGGCGTTTATCGGCTGCCGGAGATTCCGCCAAGCGAGCAGGACGATCTAGTGCGGCTTGCATTCTGGAGCCGCGATCGGAACGACAGTCCGCAAGCCGTCGCTTCCCATCAGACGGCTCTGGCCGTTCATGGTCTCTCGGATCTGCTTTCCCCGAAGATCCATCTGACCGTACCGACAACGTTTCGCAAGCTCGCCCCGAAGGGAACCGTCCTCCATCGCGGCAAGCTGGAGGCAGTCGATCTCGACGAGCGCGAGGGGTTTTCAGTCACCACGCCGCTTCGGACCATTCTTGATGTCTCGGCCGATGACTCCATTTCGGAAGAGCATCTACAAAGGGCAATCGCCGAGGCCCTGGAGCGGGGGCTTGTGCGAAAGTCGAAGCTGACCGGCATCGCCAAGCGGCTCTCCGCTCCAAACCGGCTTTCTCGATCGCTGGCCGACCTGTCATAATTCCCCGGCATGGGGAAATCATTCAAGACCGCCGCGGCGTTTCGGACTTCGCTCGAAGAGCGGCTCAAGCAGGTCGCTACCCAACGTGACGTCCAGATCAATTCGCTGCGCCTGAAGGTGGTGATCGAGAGGCTCCTGGCAAGGCTCTTTGCCATCAAAGATCCGCCGTGGCTGCTCAAGGGAGGCTACGCGATGGAACTTCGCTACCGGCCACGGGCACGAACGACCAAGGACATTGACCTCTCCGTGAGAACCGGACACGGAGAGCTTGCCGCACGGCTGGAGGAAATCCGCGACGAGCTTCAGGAAGCCGCCGAACTCGACCTCGGCGATTACTTCGTGTTTCAGATCGCGCAGCCAAGCAGCGAACTTCAAGGAGCGCCCGATGGTGGGGCACGATTTCCCGTGACCGCACTTCTCGCAGGCAGGACATTTGCAAAGTTCCATCTCGACATCGGCTTCGGCGATCCCATCTCAGCCACGCCGGAAGAGTTGGTGGGGCAGGATTTTCTGGGCTTCGCGGGAGTCGCACCGGCAAAGGTGCTGGCCGTTCCAAAAGCTCAGCAGTTTGCCGAAAAACTCCACGCCTACACATTGCCCTGGACGGATCGGCCGAATACCCGCACCAAGGATCTGGTCGATCTCGTACTCTTCGTGACGATCGACCCGCCCGCGAAGCAGGCGATCCGAGCCGCGATAGAAGCGACCTTTCGGCTGAGAAACACACATCCCGTCCCGAGCGAGTTGCCGCCACCTCCCGAGGCTTGGCGGACAACGCTTTCTGCAATGGCGAACGACGCGTCGCTAGCCACCACCGATTTAGACGAAGGCTTTCGCTTGGTCGCAGAGTTTTATCAGGATGTCTTGAACGCTCAGTAATTCAACAGTGACTTGTTGGCGTTACGCAGCCATAGGCGTCGCTTTCTCGGACTCAGCCTGCCACAAGTCCAGAATGTTTCGTTCGTGGGGCCCATACGCGACATCGCTCATCGTCGGAGGAGGGGCCTTGGGCTCCGCCGCCAAGCTTCATGCCGCGTCGATCCCCATTGCCCAGGCACACGCGAGCGCAGCCGACAGGGTGTTCCAACGGTCAAAGGAGGACCGATTTATGGCTTGAATTTCATCGAGTTAATTCAACCGTTCATCCGCCAAATGGCGAAGTTCAACAACGCCGCGAAAGTCGTCCAAGCAAGGTAGGGCGCCATCAACAACGCAGCCACGGAGGAATGACGCAGGAAGCTGATCAAGGTCGCCACGATCGCCACCCATAGCACCAAGATTTCCGCGAATGCCAATCCGGGGTTGCGCAAGCCGAAGAACAATGGCGACCAGGCGAAGTTGAGCGCGAGCTGCAGGCAAAACAGGGTGAGCGCTCCCCACGCCGCAGGCCAACCTGCACCTCGCCAAACCAGCCATGCGGCAACGGCCATCATACCGTACAGCACAGTCCACGCCGGGCCGAACAGCCAGCTGGGCGGTGTCCAGCCTGGTTTGTCGAGTGTTGGATACCAATTGCGGACAGAGTCGGAAGTGACCGCCGCGCCGAAAAGACCGCTGCCGATGCACAGAGCGACCAGGCCAAGCAAACACAGAAGCTGCCAGCCGACGGGGGGTCGCGACGCGGTCGGCAAACGTTCAGCAAACTCAGCGGCACCTTGAGACATGATCGATTTCTCCTAATAGCCTATCCGAGAACCGAAACGCGGGAGAGGACAGTCCCCTTCTACACGAATATCGATGGCCCCATCTCGTTCGTCGGGCCGATGTGCCGGGTCAGCATTCATGCTTCAATCTTTTCATTTTTGGGCGTCGTCCCAGACGGTTCCGTGTCTCGCGGAGCTGATCGCGAAGCCGAAGCACGGCCAGTTCCTTGGCCTTGGCTTCGACTTCAACCGTGAGCGAGAGCCGCTGCCAACAACCTGGAAAGTCGTCGAAGTCGATATAGTCGTGGTGGCGCCGCGGCAGAGAACCGCCCCAGCCGGCAAGCGGGCTCGAAATGTGGAATAGCGGCTCGCGATTCCAGGTGTCAATTGCCTCGCTGGTAGCTTGCTCAATGGATAACTCGTCACCATGACAACGGTGGTGATGCACATCGTAGACCAGCGGCAGACCGGCCTTGCGGCACAGCGGCAACAGGTCCGCCGGCGTGTAGATCGTATCGTCGTTTTCAACGGTCAAGCGAGTGCGGGCCGCCCCGGAAAGCCGGTCAAGGTTTCGCTCAAAAGCCTCGAGTGCCGAGCGTTTGTCGCCATAGGCTCCGCCGGCATGAATGTTGATGACGTCTGCTCCGATCCACTGGGCGACTTCGGCCTGGTACTCCAGCTCGCGAAGAGATGCTTCGACAACGGCATCGCGGTGCGAGTTAAGCACGACGAACTGGTCTGGGTGAAAGCAGATTCGCAAACTGTTCCGGGCCGCAAACTCAGCACATGTTCGGAAACCGTCTACGACCGCAGTACACTCTGGCAGTTCGTCGATGCCGTACCCTGCGACCGGATGCGTCTTGAGGGGGAGAATCCGGCTATTGACTCGAAAGCAGCCGATGTCGTGCTCGGCGCAGAATTGCAAGGCGAGCAGCAAGCTTCGCGCATTCTCAAGGCACAATCTACTCAGCTTCGCGAGCGCGTCGACGCGCGACATACGGCCGACCGCGGCTGCCGTCGTGCTCGCGAACTTGATGGGCTGATCACGAAAAATGCAACAGAGTCCGAGACGAATCATGGCAGGAGATTGGGGGTATGCTTCAGGTCAGCCACTCTCTTTAGTCTCGGGTTGACCAAGGCGATGGGTTAGCGTCGCCACAAAGGTGACGAGATGCCGCAGCGTGTCGCAGTAGGCCGAGTACGTCATTTGCCGGCGGATTTTCTCAGTCAAGGCACGTCCACCGACGACAACCGCCGTTCCCAGGGCCGTGGCCGTTTCGCAAAGCCGGGCATATTCGTCGAGGAACCGAGGAACGGAAGCAATCGTCGAGACGCTCACCCACAATAGAGCCGGTTGATTCTCGCGCACAGCTTCAGACAGCGTGGCGGTGGGCAGCATCGTGCCCAGCGAGGTTGCCCGCCAGCCAGTCTCGCGCAGTGCGATCTCAACCATGGTGGTGGGGAGCCTGTAGGGATCGTCTTCCAAGGCGCCGCCAATCGCCATCGGAGCGTCAACCTGCGGGCTGCGCAGAGCCAACCGCAAATCATGCAACGCTTTGAGGGCGATTTCGCAGCTGCGCCGCTCGCGATACACAACCACTTTGCCGCACTCCCAGCCGTGGCCGATTTCATGGAAGGCGGCGGCCAGGACGCGGTCGCAGAGGTCGCAGGCGGTTTGCCCCGATAGGTACAAGTCGGAGACGATTCGTCGACACTGTTCCTCGTCGCCGGCCAAAAGTGCTTCTCGCATTTGATCGCGAGCCCGACTCACTACGAACGTTCCCTGGCCTGCGTTGACAGGCAATCCCAATAGTTCAGGCTGCAACAGCTTGTGGCCCGACTTGCGGAGAAATTGCACAACCTCGTCTATCGCCAGTCGCCTGTGCCCGCCAGCGGTGCGCACCGTATTGAGCAAGCCACGGTCGCACCAGCGCTTGACTGAAGACTCGCTCATGCCGATGGCCTGGGCAACCTGCTTGGGAGTGACAAGTCGTTTCAATGACTTCCTCGTGTGAACGATTTGATCGAATATATCAACGGATCCGGATGGCGCCCAGTATCCGTGCCTATCAGCATATACGGTTTATAATTAGCTATTTTATCTCCATTTTGTTGACGATGCGACCACCGGTCGCTATAAATCTCAATGAATGTTTTGATTGAATTCTATAGGAAGCCTCTAGGTCAGGCCGCCACTTTGCTATGCGGCGTGCCTGGGCGTGGTTCGACAAGAACAAGCCTGGGAGTTGGTTTTACGTTCAAAACCTTGCCCGACTGCTCGCTGTGAGCGATTCCATCGACCAAGAGGCCGAAGATGGCAAGATATCTGACGCTTGGATTGGTGCTTACGTTGGCGGCTGGGACTGTGCCAGACCTGTCCTCGGCCGACTCACCGTCCCAAGAGGCTTCCGCAACCGCTTCGGAGAGCAAGCCCGCGCGCGTGGGGATCACGCGCGCCGATCTGGCGGCGGCGTATCTGCGGCTTGAGCGGGAGTTTATGTTGAACCCGCCCGCGGCTGACGAGATCGCCCGCATCAATCAAGAGTTTGACGGTGCCACGCGGGTGTTTTTCCTGGGAAACCACTCCGAGGCTATTCGCATCATCGACGGGCTCTGGGAATCGCTCGTCGCGGAGCAACAAACTCCCCTCGAGCGCGCGCTGGTTTCGCTGAAAGTAAGCGTCGAGCCTCCCGTGTGGATCGCGGGACGAAAGCAGCGGGCCGATTGCCGCGTGACCTCGTTGTACGCGTCGCCATCGCCCGAGCCGCTCGACGAGACGTTTTGGCTCCGACTGGTCAGTCCACGGGGCGAGACGGTGATCGAACATCCCTGCGCCGTGAAGTTGGGAGGCGGACAGGTGGTCGATACCCAGGTGACGCTGGAAGTTGCCGAAGAGCAGCTTGCGCCGGGCTTGTATCGGGTCGAGCTGGCACCAAAAGACAGGCGCCCGCTGGCGATTGGCCGCGTGCAAGTGGTCGCGGGATCGTCACTCGATGAGCAACGCGCTGCAAACGAGGCGCGACTGGCCCGTATAGAATCCACCGCGCCGGAAATGATTCAAGCGCTGGCCAGTTGCCGCGCACGCAACCAACTGCTAAGTGATCGCCCGTCGGAGGAGAATTCTGCGCAATTCCTGGCCGACCTGAACGCCCTGGCATCCGACGTGGCGTCTGAGATTGAAGCTCTTGAGTCGGGCCAGGACCCGTATTTCCGGCGAGCGGGTGATTCTTGGCGCGTGCTGCAAGCTGGCAGGCGCGAGATTCCGCTGCGCGTGTATGCGCCCCAAGCTGCCGAGCAAGGAGCCGCCGTGCCCCTGCTGGTTGTATTGCACGGCATGGGGGGCGACGAAAATATGTTCCTGGAGGCCTATGGAGCGGGCATCGTCAAGAAGCTGGCCGACGAAAAGGGTTTTCTCGTCGCTTCGCCGCTGACCTACGGTTTTGGCAGCGACATCAAAAACCTGCACGCGCTGATCGAGGCCTTGGGGTACAACTACTCGCTTGATCGAGACCGCGTCTACGTGTTGGGCCACTCCATGGGAGCAGGTTCCGCGGCAGGACTGGCCCGCGGGCACGGCGACACGATTGCCGCGGCCTGCTGTATCGCCGGCGGCCGGTTCCAGGTGGCGCCCGATTCTCCGCCGATCTTGGTTGTATCGCCGGAATTGGACGGTGTCGTGCCGCCCAAGCCGCTCCAAGCATCTGCTAGAAACGCTTTCGACGGAGGCATGCCGGGCGAACTGCGCGCTTTGCCTGGCTATGGTCACACGCTGGCCGTGGGGGCCATCCTTCCCGAGGCGGTTGAATGGCTCCTGCGCCACCAGCGAACCCGTATGCCCTAGAAAGGGGGCGATGATTCAAACGCCATGATTCCTTTCACCGTTGCAAGGTATAGAAACTCGGGCGCCACTCAGCAGCACGATATAATCAAGTCAATCGTTGCTGCGCGACACCCCAAAAACGCCGTGCAAAAAATCTGACACAAATCTGGCACAGCATGGGCGATGTGAGAGCCACTTCGTCGCCTTGCAATCGCCATGCGCATGACGAGTTCAATGCGACAAAAGTCGATGTGAAAACTCACACTGCCCTACGTGTCCACTGCGTTTCCCACGCAAGAGCAACAAGATTTTCTGGGCCTTCAAATCCTGTCGCCCCGATTTTCAAGTCCAGAAGACGAATCTCCAACTCCTTGTCCGACTATGAGATGCGTCGCGATCGGTTTGCCATTGCGATCGGGGCTACAGGTTTCTTGACACAGGATGGCACTTGTATGGGCCTGCGCTGGTCACGCTCCAATTCTGCCATCGAACGAGCTCACAATACCGGTGCATACATGGATCGTCGCAATGACAAGCGGCTCGGTGGATAATAGATCGTCATGGCTCGCGATCATCCTGCCGGTCCATCCGCTGGCGGGAGAGAGCACGCAGGATCGTGTCGAGTACCAGATCCAGGCGTTTGCCCAAGTCGTCGGTAAGGAAACGGAGCACCAGATAGCCGTTTTCTTGCAGCAGCAAGTCCTTGCGACGGTCGCGGCGATAGGCATCAGCGCTTTCCAGATGCTGTAATCCATCGAGCTCGACGGCAATACGTGCATCGGCACACAGAAAGTCGACCTCCATGCAGCCGCCTCCGTCAAACGGAATCGGCAACTCAGCATTCAAGCGAAACCGGCCAGCCGTCTCCGGAAGAGTTTGCAGGCGGCGGTACAAGAAGGCCTCGCTGGCGCTGCGTGCGCGCTCCGTTCCCTCGGCGTCCACCGTCATGGATTTTGCCACGTGAACAAACAAAGTCGCCAGCGGTTTGTCAACGCCGTCGCGGACAAGCCGCTGAACGCTGGCGGCATAATCGCGTTTCCACTGAGGATCGACGGGCAGCGGAACATCGGTTGGCCAACCAGGAACCGCGCTGGCCGGCAGCAGAATCCTATAGCCTACCGCCTCGTAACCGCGGCAACGCCGATCGAACATGCGGGCGAGCATGGGTTCGTTCAGGTCCGCGTAATCATAGATTCGCACTTCGCGCTTTCGATGGTGAAGGCGGTGCAACCGGCCTGCGTATTGGGCGATCGTTCCGTGCCAGGAAACGGGCAACGTAAGAAACAGTGTGTCCAGCCGCGAATCGTCAAACCCTTCGCCGATGTATCGTCCCGTCGCCAGGATAGCTCTTTGCTCACCTTCGGGGATGGCAGCAAGCCGGGTGCTGATGGCGCCTAATTCCTTCTTGCCCATTCCTCCACGGAGGACGATCAGGTGCTGGATTCCAGCGGAAAGTCGGTCGGCCAATGTGTCAAGGTGCTCATTGCGCTCGGTCAACACTAAGGGCGATCGTCCTTCACGAACGGCTTGCAGCACCTCATCGCAGATTAGCCGATTGCGAGTTTCATCGGAGATCAATTCCGAATACAGTTCCTGGAAACGAACTCTCGCGTCCTCCGTGCTGCTCGTCGAGTAAAAATCCGTAGGTCGAACGTAGACCGTATGCTCAAAGGGGCGTATAGCCGCCTGCGCCTTGGCATCGACTCGATAACGGATGGGTCCGCACTGCATGAAGATGATTGGATGATGTCCATCTTTTCGCGTTGTTGTGGCGGACAACCCCGTGACAAACCTGGCCTTCGAAGCACGGGCGACCTGCTCGAAGCTGTAAGCAGATAAATGATGGCATTCGTCCACAACGAGGTGGCCGTAGTCGCCGACTAGGTCTTGAACGATGCCCTTTCTCGACAGGCTCTGGATCAGTGCCACATCAAGCGCACCAGTTGCATTCTTACGACCTCCACCGATTTGGCCGATAAACTTGGGCGGCCGATTTAGAAAGGTGGCCAGCCGCTCGACCCACTGTTCGACCAACTGGCGGCGATGGACCAGCACCAGCGTATTGACGCCTCGTTGGGCCATTAGCCATGCGGCGATGACCGTTTTTCCAAAGGCGGTCGTGGCGGACAACACGCCGATATCGTGGACCAGCATGGCCTTCGCCGCAGCCTCCTGCTCGGCTTGCAGTTGCCCATGAAAAGTGACCTCCAGCGGGCTGCCTGGACAACGTTCGTCGCGATACGCAACATTGATTCCCAAATCGGAGAGCAGTTGTCGCACTTCGTCCAGGCAACCGCGCGGCAGGCCGATGTGTTGTTGGTGATCCTTAGCACAGGCGATGATGCGCGGCTTGCCGTAGGTAGGCAGACGGATGGCCTGCGCCTTGTAGAACTCGGGATTCTGAAAGGCTGCCAAACGAATCAGGCGATTTTGTAGTCCGGGAGGAAGTTCATTCTTCGCGATATAGATCTGGTTGCCGAGGATTAGATCGAGCCGCTCCGGAAGTGGCCCTTCAATTCGAGGCTCTTTTCGACGCCTGGAGGGAGGATCTGCCCATGGCGTATGGTCGTTTTCGTCCATCGCGGCCAAGCGAATGCCGACAATCCGGCCGTTCCGTTCGGCCTTGGATACGATGTCCTCGACGGCCACACGGTCGATTCTGCGTATCGTCGACAGAAAAGCCCATTGGTCGGGATATGGCTCGAAGGCGTCATCGAGGAATACGCTGTTGCCCAGCTCCCGCGGAATTTTTTGTAGCGGCAGAGCAATCAGGTTCCCGAAGCCGCCTTGGGGAAGCGTATCCTGGTTGGGGAAGAATCGGTCATAGGAATCGAGCTCCATACAGGCGCGACGCTCCATCGTCTCCGTCAGAAGGTGCGATCCAAGCTTGCGTGCGAGCGTGGCCGGAATTGCCTCTGCGAAAAATAGCCAAAGGTGGCCTCCGTTGCCGCTGCGCGACCGCTCCAGCGCCGCAGGAATTCCCAGGCGATGACAGGTGTCGAGTATGGCTCGCGCGTCGTCTTGCCATTCACCTTTGTCCAGGTCGGCCGCCAAGAAGAAACACGTCTCGTCGCGCAGCATCGGGTAAATACCCATGACGAAGCCGTGCCCAGTGTCGTCCTGCCCGGAAAGATGCCAACGGATCACTTCGTCGGTAACAGGTAGAAAACGCTGATGCGCACAGGCACCGCACTTGATCCTCGGTTTTTCGCAAACGCCCGGCACCCATTCGTTGCCACAAGCAGGCGAATACCCGGCCTTGCCGGTTCGGCGATTCTCGAAGCGGCGTGGATAGACGTCTTCGCGTCCGCGAAACAGCGAGCGGAACAAGGCAATTTTCGCACGCGCGGGAGAAAGCCGATCGACGGAGAGTGCCTGCTGACTCATTGCAACTGATTGCCCTGAGAAGGCCCTGTCGTGTCCATTCCCATCTTTGTGCGCCGGTCGCTTGCGAATCAAGCACTGCGCCAGGGGCTAAAGGAACTTCCCCAGAACGCCGGGCTCAATTTGCAGTTCCTGATTGACGGCGCCTTCGAAGAGGCAGTTATGGCAAATAGCCTACCCCTAGACGTTGTTCCTTTCCACGCCCAAAGCTCTCCCATTACAATGCATGCGCGTTCGGCGGCTTGCAACCGTTCGGTAAACCAGTTGACGAAAAACACGGCCATGGTGAGCGCTACCTCAGCAAGTCGTAGCGGCCCAAAACCCGACACAAATCTGACTCAAAA